>JAYUYW010000233.1:0-26966 GCA_043752325.1 Rhodanobacteraceae bacterium
ATGAAGGCCTCGCGCTTGAATTCCTGCTTCGGCTGTTTCTGCGCATAGCCGCGCAGGTAGATGCCCTGACGCATGTAATCCATGCTTGCGAGATGTTCCTTCCAGGCGTTGTCGACCACGCTCAGTAGCACATGCTTTTCGAGGCCACGCATCGACTCGCCGCCGATCATCGCTTCCTTTTCGCGAAACAGGCGCTCGGCACCTTGCTGGACCCGTTCAAGGATGTGATCAGCGTCGGCTTCCTGTTGCTCATCCAGCCAGCCTTGCAGGTTGGTGTCGAGATTGAAGTCGCTGCGCAGTTCGTTCTCGAGTGCTCCGATATTCCACTGCTCGTCGATCGACTCTGCCGGGACATGGCGTCGAACCAGTTCGGTGACGGCATCCTGGCGGATCGCTGCGACCATCGCTGATACGTCGTCGCTGTCGAGCAGTTCGTTGCGCTGTTCGTAAACCACCTTGCGCTGGTCGTTGGCGGTATCGTCGAATTCGAGCAGGTGCTTGCGGATATCGAAGTTGTGCGCTTCCACCTTGCGCTGCGCCTTCTCGATCTGGCGACTGACCATCTTGTCCTGGATGGCGTCTTCTTCCTTCATGCCGAACATGCGCATCAAACGCGCCACGTTGTCGCCCATGAAGATGCGCAGCAGGCTGTCTTCCAGCGACAGATAGAAACGGCTGGAACCGGCATCGCCCTGGCGACCGGAACGGCCACGCAACTGGTTGTCGATGCGACGCGATTCGTGACGCTCGGTGCCGATGATGCGAAGGCCGCCAAGAGCGAGAACCTCGTCATGGCGCGCGGTCCACGCATCGCGCAGCTCGCGGCGCTGCGCCTCGGTCGAGTCTTCACCCAGCGCATGCAGTTCAGATTCCAGGCTGCCGCCGAGCACGATGTCGGTGCCGCGACCGGCCATGTTGGTGGCGATCGTCACCACGCCTGGCCGACCGGCCTGGGCGACGATGTGCGCTTCGCGTTCGTGCTGTTTGGCGTTGAGCACTTCGTGTTCGATGCCGGCGGTCTTGAGCAAACCGTCGAGGTATTCCGACGCTTCGATCGACGCGGTGCCGACCAGCACCGGCTGGCCGCGCTCCTGGCATTCCTTGATGTCATCGACGATGGCGTCGTACTTCTGCTTGCCCTTGAGGAAAATGACGTCGGCATCGTCCTTGCGAACCATCGGACGGTGGGTCGGAATCACCACCACTTCAAGTCCGTAGATTGACTGGAATTCGTAGGCTTCAGTGTCGGCCGTACCGGTCATGCCAGACAGCTTGCCGTACATGCGGAAAAGGTTCTGAAAGGTGATCGAGGCAAGCGTCTGGTTCTCGCGCTGGATCGGCACACCTTCCTTGGCTTCGACTGCCTGGTGCAAACCGTCGGACCAGCGGCGCCCCGACAACGTGCGGCCAGTGAACTCGTCGACGATGACGACTTCGCCGTCACGAACGATGTAGTCGACATCGCGCTGGTACAGCGCGAACGCGCGCAGGCCGGCATTGAGATGGTGAATCACCGACAGATGCGTCGAGTCGTACAGGCTGTCGTCGGCACCGATGATGCCTTCATCGCGCAACAACTGTTCGATACTCTCCATGCCCTGTTCGGACAAGTGCACCTGCTTCTGCTTCTCGTCGACGAAATAATCGCCTTCGCTATCGTCCTTTTCCTGTCGGGTCAGGCGCGGCACCAGTTTGTTGATGCGCACGTACAACTGTGGCGATTCGTCGGATGGGCCGGAGATGATCAGTGGCGTCCGCGCTTCGTCGATCAGGATCGAATCGACCTCATCGATGATTCCGTAGTGCAGGCCGCGCTGATAGCGCTGCTCCTTGCTTACCGCCATGTTGTCGCGCAGGTAGTCGAAGCCGAATTCGTTATTGGTCCCGTAGGTGATGTCGGACGCATACGCTTCGCGCTTGAGCGCGTGGTCCATGCCCGGATAAACAACGCCGACGCTCATGCCGAGGAAGCTGTAGACCTTACCCATCCAGGCCGAGTCACGCCGGGCCAGATAGTCGTTGACGGTAATGACGTGAACGCCTTTTCCTTCCAGCGCGTTCAGATACACGGCCAGCGTCGCGACCAGGGTCTTGCCTTCTCCAGTACGCATTTCGGCGATGCGCCCGCCGTGCAGCACCATCCCACCAATCAGCTGGACGTCATAGTGACGCAACCCAAGCACGCGCCTCGCGACTTCACGCACGGTGGCGAACGCTTCGGGCAGGAGCTGATCCAGCTTGCGACCGGCCGTGAGTTGCTCGCGAAGCTTGACCGTTTGCGCGCGCAAGGCGTCGTCGTCGAGTGTCTCCATGGCCGGTTCGAGGGCGTTGATTTCGGCAACCCGTTTTTCTAGCTGCCGCAGGACGCGCTCGTTACGGCTGCCGAACATGGATGTCATGACGCGATTGAACATGAGTTTTTCTTCAGAAGGTCAGCGGGCACGATGCACCTGCGCTGACGTTGAAAACGAAAAGGCCGCCAGCGGCGGCCCCGATTGAATGGCACCCTCGACGTGGAGGTACGCTGCGCCGATTCAAGGTCGAAGCGTGCTTCGACCTACGGATACCCGCCCTATTTTAGCCGCGTTTGGCGCGCGTGGAGCGCACATAGGCCATCGGATTCACCGGGCGTCCATCGCGCCAGACTTCGAAATGGCAGTGCGGGCCGGTCGAGCGACCGGTGGAACCGACCTTGGCGACAACATCACCAATGTGGACGCGGGCGCCGAGATTTACCACGTTGAGCGAATTGTGCGCGTAGCGGGTCATGTATCCATTGCCATGGTCGATCTCGACGACGTTGCCGTAACCGCTACGAGTGCCGGAATAAGTCACCACGCCTTCGGCGACGGACAGAACGTCAGCGCCGAGTGGAACGTCAAAATCCACGCCAAGATGAGTCGCGCGTTTACCAGTGAACGGATCGGCGCGCGTTCCGTAGCCCGACGCGATGTAGCCCTGCGCGACCGGCCAGCCGGTTGGGAGCAAAGCGCTTTCGATACTACGGTCGAGCAGCATGCTTTCCAGCGCACCCAACTCGGCTTCCTGTCGATCAAACTGATTACGCAAGGCGAGAATGCCGTCACTTACCGGCAAGGGTGCGGTGCTGACCGATTCCTCGGCACCGCCCAAGGCGGGTAATTCGTTGAAATTGAATTCGGAGTCGTCCAGCTTGCCGACCTGGGCCAGTCGATCGCCAAGCGCGTTGAGTCGCGTGGCCTGCGCCTGCAGGCGGCCCAGTTGTAGCGCCAGTGCATCCATGTCGCGCTGGGAATCGGCCTCCACGCCGCCAAGGCGCGCGCGCTGATTGTCGATTTGGGCTCGCAGTTCGACAACCTGTCGAACCGACTCATCG
Organism: Rhodanobacteraceae bacterium; assembly: GCA_043752325.1. Lineage (GTDB taxonomy): Bacteria > Pseudomonadota > Gammaproteobacteria > Xanthomonadales > Rhodanobacteraceae > Dokdonella. Next base: position 3,356 of record JAYUYW010000233.1, read on the forward strand.
GACGGACGCGCAAATAGCAGCGCTGCACCGAATCCGACCAGGCCGAAAACCACCGTTCCCAGCACCCCGGCGCTGGTCAACAGCAGCCGCCCACGCCATCCAGAGAGATCGATATTGCGAGACGTCCCGTGGATGTTACGAAGGATGATGATCTTCATTGATTGTTCCGTAGCTAGTATGGTTCTTGCCATGCCGCCAATCCGTCCACTTCATCCTAGTCAGTCGCTGGGGCCTAGGCCGGCAGCGGCATGTCTTTCGCTGGACGCGCTCGCGAAGCGGGCACGCTTGCTGGATGCACTGGACGAACGGTTGCGCCGATCGCTGCCCGAGACGGTTGCCCGCGAGTGTCGACTCGCTGACTGCCGTAACGGACGGCTCGTTTTCCTGACCAGCAGCTCCCCGTGGGCGACTCGCCTGAGATTGCATGAAGCAACCTTGCTGGCGGAAGCCCGAATCACATTCGACGAACGGGTAGACCGATTGATCGTGAAAGTGGCAGCACTGTCGGTCGCTCCCAACGACCACGCAGTCCCGAAACCTCTTTCCTCCGCAGCGGGTGACTACCTGTCTGTCGCCGCGGAATCCATCAAGGACCCTGAAATCAAGGCCTTGTACCTGCAACTGGCCGCCCTGGCCGAAAAACCGGATCCGTGAAACCTGGATCCTGAAAACTGTTTCTTCGTCATCACGTGATGACGAAGGTTCCACTGCGGTCGCCTTCGTGGTCGCCCGCCCAAGGTTTCGAAACGTGCCCTAGATCGCCTGGGCTGGGTGTGCGTAGGAAATCGGCGCCTTACTCTCGTCGTCGAAGCTCACTTCTTCCCAGGCTTCCTTGTCCGCCATCAGCGTCCGCAGCAAGCGATTGTTGAGCTCGTGGCCGGACTTGTGGCCGTAAAATGCGCCGATCAGACTGTGCCCGAGCAGGTATAGATCGCCGATCGCATCGAGGATCTTGTGACGAACAAACTCGTCCTCGTAGCGCAAACCATCCTCGTTGAGGACGCGGTAATCGTCGAGCACGATCGCGTTGTCCATCGATCCGCCCAGTGCCAGGTTGTGTTCGCGCAGCATCTCGATGTCGCGCATGAACCCAAAGGTGCGAGCGCGGCTGACTTCCTTCACAAACGAGGTTGTCGAAAAATCGATCTCGGCGGTCGATGTTCGACGCGTGAAAAGCGGGTGCGAAAAGTCAATCGAGAACCCGACTTTGAAGCCGTCAAACGGTTCGAAGCGCGCCCATTTGTCCCCGCTTTCAACGCGCACCGGTTTCTTGATACGAATGAAGCGCTTGGCGGCTGCTTGTTCTTCGATGCCAGCCGACTGGAGCAGAAACACGAACGGGCCAGCACTGCCATCCATGATTGGCACTTCGGGTGCCGAAAGGTCAACGTAGGCGTTATCGATCCCAAGACCAGCCATCGCCGAGAGCAAATGCTCAATCGTCGAAATGCGCGCCTCGCCCTTGACGAGTGTGCTGGACAAACGGGTGTCGCCGACGTTATCGCAACTCGAACGAATCTCGACCGGCACGGCAAGATCCACGCGCCGAAACACGATGCCGGTATCGACCGCAGCGGGACGCAACGTCATGAACACCTTGTCGCCTGTGTGCAGGCCAACGCCGGTTGCCCGAATGACGTTTTTGAGCGTGCGTTGGTTGATCATGCGTGCACTTACTCCTGAACGGGAGCCAAAAATTCCCGGTGGATGCTAGCACACGAAATGGGGTCCGCAAAGTTAAGCGACGTTAATAGCTGACAGTTTGTTGCGTTTCCGCAACATCCCAGAAAATTGGGCCGTTACCAGTTTGGTTTCCGGGTTACTGGAATGGCAGCGACCAAAAAGCTCCCCGCCGCGACGCCACGCGGCAGGGAGCAGAGCGGTTGTGCTTTAGTTCTACTTGTTGCGCTGATCAGCGCCCATCAATCGGCCTGGCGGCGAAGGAATGCCGGGATATCGAGATAGCTGTCGGCGTTATCCGCTGCCGTCTGCATCAGTGCCGGCGCATCGCTGCAACCCGACGACGAGTTGGCGCTTGCCGTACCGAACATGCGTCCGGGTACGTCGAGGTAGTCGAGTTCGCCGGTCGTTGCGTTGCGCACCGCCTTGATTGGAGTGCGTGTCGGCCCGGCCGTTTCGCGGCTGGAGCCGTACTGGCGTGCCGCCGCGCGATTGAGACCGGTCGCAACCACGGTGACGCGAACCTCGTTGCGCATTTCGGGATCCAGCGCGGTTCCGATGACGACGGTTGCATCCTCGCTGGCAAATTCGTGGATGACCTGGCCAATGTCTTGGAACTCGCTCATTGTCAGCTCGTAGCCAGCCGTGACGTTGACCAGGATTCCGCAGGCGCCGGCCAGATTCACATCCTCCAGCAATGGATTGTTGACTGCGGCGATGGCGGCCGCCTGAGCACGATCGTCGCCCGACGCTGTCCCGCTGCCCATCATCGCCATGCCCATTTCCGACATAACGGTACGCACGTCGGCAAAGTCGACGTTGATCAGCCCGGGTCGGGTGATCAAGTCGGCGATACCCTGCACCGCCCCGAGCAACACGTCGTTCGCACTCTTGAATGCCGACAACAGGGTGACGTCGCGACCGAGCACGGTCAGCAACTTTTCGTTGGGCACGATAATCAGCGAGTCAACGTATTGACTCAGTTCCTCGATACCCTTTTGCGCGACCTGCATTCGGCGGCGACCTTCGAACGGGAATGGCTTGGTGACGACGGCAACCGTCAGCACGCCCATTTCCTTCGCAAGCTGAGCTACCACGGGAGCAGCGCCAGTACCGGTGCCACCGCCCATGCCGGCGGTGATGAAGACCATGTCTGCACCATCGAGCAATTCGCTGATGCGTTCACGATCCTCCAGCGCGGCCTGTCGGCCAACCTCGGGATTGGCACCAGCGCCAAGGCCCTTGGTTACGTTCGCTCCAAGTTGCAGGGTGAATTTCGCGCCGCTGTTTTTCAACGCCTGCGAGTCGGTGTTCGCGCAAACGAAGTCAACGCCTTCGACTTGCGCTCCCACCATATGGCTGACCGCGTTCCCGCCGCCGCCGCCCACGCCAATCACCTTGATGACTGCGTTCGGTGCCATTTTTTCGACCATATCGTACATATCCTGTCCTCCGTCGTGCTCTTGATAGTTATGTCTGTCGCTGGAGTCCATTCCCGCCTCAAACCTTGCGGCTGGCGTGCCGCGGTGTTGCCTGCCTGCCGCCGTGGCGGGCAGTAAAAATTTCTGTCAGAACTCGCCTTTGATCCAGTTCGCCAACTTGCCCCAGGCGCCGCGACCGGCGACAGCAGCGCCGCCGTGGTTGCGACCGCCGGACTCGAACGAACTGCCGTAGACGAGCAACCCCACGCCGGTGGAATGGATCGGGTTGGCGACCACGTCGGAAAGTCCGCTTACGTGATGGGGCAAGCCGAGCCGCACCGGCATATGAAAGAGCTCCTCGGCCAGTTCCAGCGCGCCTTCCATGCGAGCCGCACCGCCGGTCAGGACGATGCCGGCGCGGACCAGTTCCTCGCGGCCACTGCGGCGCAGGTCAGCCTGGACCATCTCAAAGATTTCTTCATAACGTGGCTGCACGGCTTCGGCCAGATTCTGGCGAGCGAGTCGGCGCGGTGGTCTATCGCCGACACTGGGAACCTGGATGGTTTCCTCGGCGTGGGCGAGTTGCGCCAACGCGCAGGCGTAGCGAACTTTCAGTTCCTCTGCATGCGCGGTCGGCGTGCGCATGAGATGCGCGATGTCGCTGGTGACCTGGTCGCCGCCAATCGACAGCGAGGTCGTGTGCCGTAGCGCGCCGCCGGTGTATATCGCGATGTCGGTGGTGCCGGCGCCAAGGTCGACCAGGCATACGCCCAATTCCCGCTCGTCCGAGGTCAGCACCGCGCCAGCCGATGCAACAGCAGCGGGGACGAGGCGGTCCACCTGCAACCCGCAGCGGTTGATGCATTTGGTGAGGTTCTGCACGGCGCTCGCAGCGCCGCTGACCAGATGCACGTTCGCTTCAAGGCGCACGCCGGACATGCCAACCGGGTTGCGAATGCCTTCCTGGCCGTCGATCAGGAATTCCTGTGCCTCGGTGTAAAGCACGCTGCGGTCGGCTGGGATCGCAATGGCACAGGCTGAATTGCGTACCGCGTCGAGATCGGATTGGGTCACTTCCTTGTCACGGATCGGCGCCGTGCCGTGCGAGTTCTCATCCTTGATATGGCTACCGGAAATGCTGGCGTAGATTGACCGGATCTGGCAGCCGGCCATCAGTTCAGCTTCCTCGATCGCGCGCTGGATCGAGTGCACGGTGGATTCGATATCGACCACCACGCCGCGCTTGAGTCCATGCGATGGATGCGAGCCAATGCCGATGATCTCGACCGCTTCGCCGGGCGAATGTTCGCCGACAATGGCGACGACCTTCGACGTGCCAATGTCGAGACCGACGATCAGGTTGCGTTCGCCCTTGCGATTCATCATCACGCCTTGTTGATCGATGTGGTGGAAATCGCGCCGGCAGGCGTCGACGTGGATGGCGCGGCTTCGATCCAGCGCACTGAAAATCCGTTCTCGTAACGCAGGTCGATGGCCGCCGGTGCGGCTCCACCGGCTGCAATCTGCGGCCAGACTTCGGTCAGGCGTTGCAAGCGGGCATCGGTTTCTTCACTGCCAACATCGATCACCACGTCGTTGTCCAGCAACACCTGCCAGCCACCGCGGCCGGACAAACGAACCTCGTTAACGACCATTCCGCTACCCGAAAACTGGCGCAGGCAGCGAACGTGGAACGCCAGCACCTCGGCGACCCGATCATCCGGGCCAGACAATTGTGGCAAGCCCCGTACCGTGGCCATGTCCGGAACGCTGAACAGGTCGGCCGCTGTAGTGACCAATCGATCGTTACCCCAGCGCGCATACGGCAGCTGCTCGAAAACTGTCAATTGCAACGTGTCCGGCCAGTGCTTGCTGGCGTCTACGCGGCCAACCCATGGCAAGGCCATTACCGCCGCGCGAACGCGCTTGAGATCGAGCGCAAAGAAGCCCTTGCCTGCCTCGGCGGCGATCGCGCCACGAATCTGGTCGGCATCGACGTGGGCAAACTCGGCCTTTAATTGCAACGAGCGCACCGGCCAGCGATCCGCGGCGAAGTTCCCGCTGAGCACACCGATGATGGGCAGCGCGACGATGCCGAGCGCGACGCCCCAAGCCAGAAACCTGATCAGCATCCCGCCTCTCATGGAGGCGCTCCGTCAGCCAAGCTGGTTTCCAGGATGCGCCAGCACAAATCGTCGAATTGGATGCCGACCTCGCGTGCGGCCTTGGGAACCAGGGAATGACTCGTCATGCCGGGCGTGGTGTTGACTTCGAGCAGGCTGTCGTTGCCGGCGCGGTCGCGCATTACGTCGACGCGTCCCCAGCCACTGCACCCGGCCGCATTGAAGGCGCGCAATGAGAGTTCGCGCACGCGCGCCTCGGCGTCGCCATCGAGCCCCGGACACAAGTACTGGGTGTCTTCCGCGACGTACTTGGCGTGATAGTCGTAAAACTCGCCACTTGGCACGATGCGAATCGATGGCAATGCCACGCCGTCCAGGATGCCGATGGTCAGCTCGTCGCCGATGATCAACTGCTCGATCAACAGCTCACCGTCGTAGCGTGCAGCGAGCTCGATGGCGGCGGGCAAATCGCCTTCCGAGAACACGCGGGTGATGCCGACGCTGGAACCTTCATGCGAGGGCTTGACGATGGCCGGGTAGCCGATCGCTGCAATGGATGCACCCAGATCGTCGCCGCGCTTGAACGCGATGTAGCGTGGCGTCGGTAGTCCGGCGGCAATCCAGACCTGTTTTGTGCGCACCTTGTCCATCGCCAACGCCGAGCCAAGCACGCCGGAACCGGTGTACGGCACGCGCAGCGATTCCAGAGCGCCTTGCAACACGCCGTCTTCGCCACCGCGACCGTGCAGGATGTTGAACACGCGGGCGTAGTGGCCGGCACGCAGCGCATCGAGCAGGGCCGGAATGCCGTCGACCGGATGCGCATCGATACCACGCGAACGCAGCGCTTCCAGCACGTTGCGGCCGGAGTCCAGCGACACCTCGCGTTCGGCAGAATCGCCACCAAGCGCGACGGCGACGCGACCGAACTGGCGCGGATCGTCGGTGCGCCGGGTCATGGCGTGGTCTCCAAGGTGCCGCGTACGGCCAGATCGGCGGCACTGGCACCGATGTCGCCGGCCCCCGCGAGCAACAGCAAGTCGCCATCGCGCAACAAGCCGGGCAGCATCGCGGCAAGGTCGCGCGGATGTTCGATCAACGCGGGTGAAACCTTTCCATGGGCGCGTACAGCGCGCGCCAAGGCACGTGCATCGGCGCCGGCGATCGGTTGCTCGCCGGCGGGGTAGACATCGGTCAAGACCAGCACGTCGACGGTCGAGAGCTCGCGGGCGAAATCGTCGAGCAGGTCGCGGGTACGCGTGTAGCGGTGCGGCTGGAACGCGAACACCAGACGACGCTCGGGCCAGCCGTCTCGCGCTGCCGAGATTACAGCCGCCAACTCGCGCGGATGATGCGCGTAGTCGTCGACCAGCATCACGCTGCCGCCATCGATGCGAAGGGTGCCGCGTGCATGAAACCGTCGACCGACGCCTTCGAACTTTGCCAGCGCTGCTGCCATCGCGGTGGCATCGATGCCGATTTGCCAGCCAACGCAAATCGCTGCCAGCGCATTCAGCACGTTGTGCTTGCCGGGGAGGTTCAGGGTCACCGGCAGCAGCACTGGCTCGTCCGGCAGATGCAAGTTGAAGTGCGTGCGCATGCCATCGGCGCGCAGGTCGGTGGCACGCACATCGGCGTCATCGCCGAGACCGTAGCTGACGATGCGGCGTGGCGCGGCCTGGATCAGCGCGGCCAGTTCCGGATCGTCGGCGCAAACCACGGCCAGTCCGTAAAACGGCAGCCGGTGCACAAAGTCGTTGAATGCCTTGCGCACGCGGGCGAAATCACCGCCGTAGTTCTCAAGGTGATCGATGTCGATGTTGGTGATGATCGCGATCACCGGCGACAGCAGCAGGAACGAGCCATCCGACTCGTCGGCTTCTGCAACCAGGAACTCGCCACTGCCCAGACGCGCATTCGAGCCGGCCGAGTTGAGCTGGCCACCGATCACGAACGTCGGATCAAAACCACCTTCGGCGAGAACACTGGCAACCAAGCTGGTCGTCGTGGTCTTGCCATGGGTGCCGGCGACGGCGATGCCACGCCGGAAGCGCATCATTTCGCCGAGCATTTCGGCGCGCGGCACGACCGGAATGCGCTGTTCGCGGGCAGCGAGCAGTTCCGGATTGTCGGCGTGGATGGCACTGGAGCTGACCACTACGTCGACATCGTTGACGTTTTCGGCGGCGTGGCCGTGCAACACGCGAATTCCCATGTCGGCCAGCCTACGTGTGGTCGCCGAATTGGCCTGGTCGGAACCGGAAATCGCGTAGCCCAAGGTGTGCATCACTTCCGCGATGCCGCTCATGCCGACGCCGCCGATGCCGACGAAATGTACGCGCTGATAGCGCTGCATGAAGGGCGCGCGCGAACGCTGCACAGGCACCTGAGCCGTGGTCGCGTTCATGGCGACGGCTCCAGACAACATTCGACGATACGCTCCACGGCACCCGGCCGAGCAAGGCTGCGCGCTGCGTTAGCCATCGTCAGCAACGCGTCGCGACTGGCGCTGGCTTGGAGGATCCGGCTTGCCAGTGATTCCGGCGCAAGTTCCGCTTCGGAAATGATCGACGCTGCGCCGATATCGACGAGGATCTTCGCGTTGAGGGTCTGATGATCGTCGACCGCCAGCGGGAATGGAACCAGCACTGCGCCAAGCCCCGCTGCGGACAACTCGGCAATCGTCAACGCCCCGGCGCGGCAAACGGCAAGGTCGGCCCAGCCATAGCTGTCGGCCATGTCTTCAATAAAACCAACCGCGCTGGCTGGTACGCCGATCTCAGCGTAGGCGAGTCGCACGTCATCGATGTCGCGGCTGCCGCACTGATGGCGAACCTGAAAACGGCCAGCCGGCAACGTCGCCAGTGCGCGTGGCAGCATCTTGTTCAAACTGCTCGCGCCTTGGCTGCCGCCGAGTACGAGCAGGCGCACGGGCTCGCTGCGACCTGCCATGCGCTCTGCGGGAACGGCCAGTTCGGCAATGCTGCGTCGAACCGGGTTGCCGACCCATTCGGCTTTGGGTCCGCGGAACACGTCGGGAAACCCGGTCAGACAGTGCCGCGCAAGTTTCGACAGCAGTCGATTGGTCACGCCGGCAACGCTGTTCTGTTCATGGATTATGACCGGAATGCGGGCCGTCCAGGCGGCGATACCACCAGGTGCAGCGGCGTATCCACCCATCGACAACACGCTGCGCGGCGCGTGTTTGCGCAGCACCTGGCGTGCCTGCATGACGGCGCGAAGCAATCGCAAAGGTGCGAGCAATCGCGTGGCCAGACTCTTGCCGCGCACGCCGGCGAAATCGATGGTTTCCAGCTTGAACCGCTGTGCTGGAACCAGACGATTTTCCATGCCGTTGCGCCCGCCCAGCCAGACCACGGGAACATCGCGCTCGCGCAAAGCCTGCGCGACGCTCAGTCCGGGGAAGATGTGGCCACCGGTTCCACCGGCCATGATCAGGACGGGACCGTTCATCGGCGCGCCACTTCGATCGGCGCCATCATCGCAACGGCGGCTGGTGAAGCTGAATTGACGAGGGCTTCAGCGAGGCTGATTTCGTAGCTGCAACGCGCAAGCAGGCCGATGGCGACGCAAGTCATCATAACGCTCGATCCACCGGAGCTGATCAGCGGCAGGGTCAGCCCCTTCGTCGGCAACACCCCAAGGTTGACGCCGATTGACACCAGTGCTTGCAAGCTGATCATCAAGGTGATGCCGAACGCGAGATACCCCGCAAACTTGTGGCCGATGTTCACGCCACGCGCCCCGATGCTGAAACCGCGCGCGGCGAGCCAGCTGTAGAGTGCCAGCACCGTGATGACGCCGATCAGCCCAAACTCTTCCGCAATCACCGCCATGATGAAATCGGTGTGCGCCATCGGCAGGTAAAAGAGTTTTTGCACCGAGCCGCCAAGGCCGACACCGAACCATTCGCCACGACCGACGGCGATGAGGGCTTGGGTCAACTGGAAGCCATCGTTGTAGGGATCCGCCCAAGGATTGAGGAATGAGGTGAGGCGACGAATCCGGTATTCCTCGAACAAGGCGACCCAGGCCAATATGGGCAGGGTCGGGAACGCAAGCAGCAGCAGGTTGCGTAGGCGGCCGCCGCCCAGCCAGACCATTCCCAGCGTGACCGCGAGAATCAGCGTGGAACTACCGAAATCAGGCTGGGCCAGCAACAGCACCACGAAGACGCCGGCAACGCCCAGCGGCTTCAACACCCCGGTTACGCGTAGTTGCAGGTTGTCCTTGTGACGAACCAGATAGCCGGCCATGTAGACGATCAGCAATACCTTGACCGCCTCGACCGGCTGGAAGCCGAAAGGTCCGAAGTGCAGCCAGCGCCGCGCGCCGTTGATTCGCGCGCCGATACCCGGGATGAAGACAAGCAGCAACAGCGCGGCTCCGAGCAATAGCAGCCACGACGCATTGCGTTGCAACCATTGCAACTCGAGTTTCTTTGCGACAGCGATGGCAAAGCCGAGCCCCAACGCGACGAAAACCAGATGGCGTTTGAGGTAGTAGAACTCACCGATCTTCTGCCCCGAGGCGACGGCCACCGAGCTGGAACCCACCATCACGATGCCCAGGCAGGCAAGCGCGACGCCCGCGACGATCAGACCGGTGTCATAGTGCCCCTGCACGTCGACATGACGTCGCGCCTGTGCTCCGCCTGGCATGTTGACGAAGAGCATCTCAGCGCACCTTCAACGTCGCGAGCCCGACCAGCACCAGTACCACGCTGATGATCCAGAAGCGCACGATCACGCGAGGCTCGGGCCAACCCTTCAGCTCGAAATGATGATGGATTGGCGCCATCCGAAAGACGCGTTTGCCGGTCAGCTTGAAGCTGGCGACCTGGATCATCACCGACGCGGTTTCCATCACAAACAGGCCGCCCATGATCAGCAACACGATTTCCTGGCGCACGATCACCGCGATGGTCGCCAGCGCTGCGCCGATTGCGAGCGCGCCGACATCGCCCATGAAGACCTGCGCTGGATAGGTGTTGAACCAGAGGAAGCCCAGGCCCGCACCGGCCATTGCGCCACAGAACACCGCCAACTCGCCGGCGCCTGGGATGAAAGGGATGGCGAGGTACGCCGAGAACTTCGCATTGCCGGCCAGCCAGGCAAATGCACCAAGCCCCCCGGAAACGAGAACAGTCGGCATGATGGCGAGACCGTCCAGGCCGTCGGTCAGGTTCACCGCGTTCGAGAAGCCGGCGATCATCAGGTAGGCGAGCGGAATGAACAGCAAACCGAGCGGCACCGCGACATCCTTGAACAGGGGCAGGTACAGCGCGGTTTCCGCCGGTGCCGTCGCGGTGCGGAACAGCACGACGGCGACGATCAGTCCGAACACCGTCTGCCAGAAATATTTCCAGCGCGCGATCAGGCCGCGACTGTCTTTCAAGACCAGCTTTCGGTAATCGTCGACGAAACCAATCGCACCAAATGCCACCGTGACGCCGAGCGTGATCCAGATGTAGCGGTTGCCAAGATCGGTCCACAGCAATGTCGATGCGGCCACCGAGATGATGATCAAGGCGCCACCCATCGTTGGCGTGCCGGCCTTGGCCAGGTGGCTTTGCGGGCCATCGCTACGGATCACCTGGCCGGCCTTGATGTGGGTCAGTTTGCGGATCACGGCGGGACCGGCGATCAACGACACGGTCAACGCAGTGAGGGCCGCCATGATCGAACGGAACGTCAAGTACTGAAACAGGTGGAAACCGCTGACCCACGCCTTCATCAGTTCGGCTAGCTCAAGCAGCATGGGCTGCCCCTTCGCTGGCGAGCAGTGCATCAACGACCTTGTCCATCGCCGACGAACGCGAACCCTTTACCAGCACGGTGGTACCTTCCTGCAACAGCGGTCGCAGCGCGGCGATCAACTCGTCCTGGCTTTCATGCAGGAAGCCCGCTCCGTCAAACGCGCGAACGGCGAACGCGCTGAACTCGCCGACCGCGTGTAACTGGTCGATACCGGCAGCGGACGCGCGTGCGCCGACTTGCTCGTGCAGTTCGTCGGCGTCGGGGCCGAGTTCCTTCATGTCGCCCATCACCAGAATGCGGCGACCACGCTTGTCGGCCAGCGTTGCAATGGCAGCGACGAACGAGCCAGGGTTTGCGTTGTAGCTGTCGTCGATGATGGTCGCGCCGCTGGAGTGCTTTCGTGCGGCGAGGCGACCGGCGACCGGCACTGCCGATTCAAGCCCCGCCTTGATCGTCGCCATCGGCACGCCGAGCGCGGTCGCGATAGCGGCGGCGGCCAACGCATTGCAGATGTTGTGAACACCGGGTAGCGCGAGGGATATCGAAGCCGATTCTGCGTCCATCACGATGCGGAACGAGCCCACCGCCTCGCCAGCGAGTTGGCCGCGAACATCGGCATCGGCTGCGAAGCCGTAGCGAATCTTGCGGCGTGATCCAGCCAACCCGACGAAGTAATCGGCGTAGGCATCGTCGGCGTTGATGACGGCTACGCCATCAGCCGGAAGTGCGCTGATGATCGCGCCCTTGGTTTGCGCCACGCCGCCGAGGTCACCCATGCGCTCCAGATGCGCGGCAGCAACGTTGTTTACCAAGCCGACGTCAGGCTTCGTAATCGACGTGAGGTAGTGGATGTCGCCGGGTTTTCCCGCGCCCATTTCGAACACTGCAAACTGGGTGTCGTCCGGCATGGCGAGCACGCTCAGCGGCAGGCCGATCTCGTTGTTGTAGTTGCCGCTGTTGACGTGGGTGCGACCATGCAGCGACAGGATCGCCGCAGTCAGCGTCTTCACCGTGGTCTTGCCGTTGGAGCCGGTGATCGCCACGACCTTGGCTGCACTGTTTTTGCAAGTCGACGCTGCAAGTCGACCGAGTGCCAACCGGGTGTCATCGACCAGGACCAGTGGAAGGCCGACGAGGATTTCGCTGTCGACCAGCGCCGCGACGGCGCCCGCGCGTTCCGCAGCGCGGACAAACTCATGGCCATCGAAATGCTCACCACGAATGGCTACGTAAAGCGCGCCCGGCGTAAGCGTACGGCTGTCGGTAGCGACGCTGTCGACGACCAGGTCGGCACCGATCAAGCGACCTTGGGCGTTGCTTGCCAGGTCGCTGAGCCGCATCTTCATGCGTTCGCCTCGGCCGCAGCGCGCGCGACCACGCGATCGTCAAACGGCACGCGTTGGTCACCGATTTCCTGGTAGGTCTCGTGGCCCTTACCAGCGATCAGCACGATGTCGCCGCCGCGCGCGGCCATCGCAGCGAGATGGATCGCACGCTCGCGATCACGCTCGATCATGGCGCGCTCGGGGTCGACAAAGCCCGCAATGATCTGCGCAACGATTTGATCGCCGCTTTCGCTGCGCGGATTGTCGTCGGTGACAATCACTGCATCGGCGAGGCGTTCGGCAACTTCGGCCATCTGCGGGCGCTTGCCCTTATCGCGATCACCACCGCAACCGAACACGCAGATGAGCTTGCCGGCGCAATGCGCGCGCAGGCTCTTCAGCGCTTGCTCAAGTGCATCGGGCGTGTGCGCATAGTCGACCACCAGCACCAGATCGCCGGCATCGATGCGGTTCATTCGTCCAGCGACGGGTCCAAGTCGTGGCAGCGTCGCAACGATGTCACCGAAGGCGATGCCCGACTGCGCCATGCAAGCTATGACCGCGAGCAGGTTGGATACGTTGAAGCGACCGAGCAGGCAGGAATCGACTTCAGCGCTGCCCCACGGCGACCGCAGCTTGAAATGCAAACCCGCGCCATCGCTGCGCACATTGCTGGCGGCGACATCGGCGTCGGCATGGTCGATGCCATAGCTCAGCGCAGTGACGCCGTCTGGGAGTTGTCCGAGCAACTCGCGGCCAAAACCGTCTTCGATATTAATGATTGCGGTAGCAAGCGATGGCCACTGGAACAGACGCGCCTTCACGGCGCCATAGCTCTCCATGTCGCCGTGATAGTCCAGATGGTCGCGACTCAGATTGGTAAATACCGCCACGTCGAATTCGACTGCGTTGACGCGGCCTTGCTCCAGCGCGTGTGACGAAACCTCGATAGCCACGTCGCTGACAGCGCCATCGCGGAAATCGGCGAACAGGCCTTGCAGTTCGATGGCGTCGGGAGTTGTCCGCTCACCTGCGGCAACGGCACCGTAACGACCTGCGCCGAGCGTGCCGACGCTGGCTACGCTACGACCATTCAAGCTCAGCGCCTGCGCCAGTAGCTGCACCGTCGAGGTCTTGCCATTGGTGCCGGTGATGCCGACGACGTTCATCGACGCGGTAGGGCTACCGTGCCAACGCGCGGCGATCTCGCCCAATTGCTGGCCGAGCGCGTCGATCGCTATCACTGGCAGCGTCGCGTCGTTGGAGTCAAACGGCGTCTCGGCAAGAATTGCGACCGCACCGTTCTGTTGTGCGCGCGCAGCGAATGCGATGCCGTGCTGGCGAGTTCCACGCAGTGCAACAAAAGCATCACCCGCTCGGACTTTCCGCGAGTCCAGTTGCAGACCGCTAATGCTGATCTGCGCGGCTTCGCCGAGCGCTGCAACACTATTGCGGCCAGCGAGCAGGTTGCCCAGCGTCATAGACTGCGTGCTCATCGACGGCGCGCTCATTGAGGCACGCCTTCTTCGTAGTTCGGTTCGTCCGGTGCGTAGTCCGGCGCGGCGCTCGTGGAATTGATCGGCTGGCCACTTTCCGGCGCACTCGCGTACCAATGCTGCACGTTGTCCGGCGCCACGTTGAGCAGGCGCAACGCGCCGTCCATCACCTTGCTGAACACTGGTGCGGAAACCAGGCCACCGTAATACGCGCCGCCCTTGCCGCTGCCCGGATCGTGGATCACAACGACACCTACCAGACGCGGATTGCTGGCCGGCACCACGCCAGCGAACAGCGAGATGTAGCGATTCTCGTAGCCGCCCTTGGTGTACTTGCGCGAAGTGCCGGTCTTGCCGGCCACGCGGTAGTTAGGGATTGCGGCGCGCAGCGCGGAGCCTTGCGGACTCACCACGGTTTCCAGCATGGCGATCATCTCGTCGGCGACGTGCGCTTCGACGATCTGCTTTTCGGGATTGGGGGCATCTTTCACGAACGTCGGCTGGCGCAGTCGGCCGTGATTGGCCAGCACTGAATAAGCCTGGGCCAGTTGTAGCGGCGTGACGTTGAGCGCGTAGCCGAACGAAATAGTCGCCTTCTGGAACGCGCCCCAGGTTTTTCCGATCGGCAAAAATCCCGGCGATTCGCCCGGAAAGCCGCTGCCGGTGACCTCGCCGAAACCGACCCCGCGCAGCAGGTTGTAGAACTCTTCGTTGCTGATCGACAACGCAATCGTTGCAGCACCAATATTGCTCGATTTGGTGATCACCCTGGTGACATCGCCAAAGCCATAGTTGTGGATGTCGCGAACCGGATTGCCGGCCACCATCATCGATCCGGCCGACATGTCGACCGGCGTGGTCGGCGTCCATTTGCCACTTTCCAGTCCGGCGGTGACCGTGAATGCCTTCATCGTCGAACCCGGCTCGACCACGTCAGTGACGGCGCGGTTGCGACGATGCGAAGGGTCAGCGTTGCTGCGAGTGTTAGGGTTGAAAGAAGGTAGGTTGACCATGGCGAGGATCTCGCCGTTGGTCACGTCTAGGATCACCATTGAGCCGGACTGCGCGTTGTGCTCGGCGATCGCGCTCATCAGCTCGCGATAGGCCAAATACTGAATGCGACGATCAATCGACAAAACCAGGTCGTGCCCGGGCTGCGCCTCGCGCACCAGCTCGACATTTTCGACCACTTGTCCGCGCAAATCGCGAATCACGCGCTTCACACCGGGCGTGCCGACCATCCAGTTATCAAACGCCAGTTCCAGGCCTTCCTGCCCGCGATCATCAATGTTGGTGGTGCCCAATACGTGCGCCATCACCTCGCTGCTGGGGTAATAGCGACGGAACGCGCGCTCGCTGGCGACGCCGGGGATGCGCAATTTCAACAACGCGTCGGCAGTGTCAGGATCAACCGGGCGCTTGAGATAAATGAATTCCTTGTCGGAACGCTGCACGAGGCGCTGGGTCAATCCGTCAAGATCAAGCGACAGCGCGTTTGCCAGCTCGGGCAGTCGTTCGCGATGTTCCAGCAGCTCCTTGGGATTAGCCCAGATTGCGTCGACCGGCGTCGACACCGCCAGCGGTTCGCCGTTGCGATCAAGGATGCTGCCGCGCGATACCGGAATCGGAATGTCGCGCAGGTAACGCGAATCGCCTTCGCCCTGGTAGAAATCACTGCGCAGCACTTGCAGGTCGACTGCGCGCACGACCAGCGCCGCGGTCGAAAAACCGAGCACGGCAACCACCGTGTAAATGCGCGTGCGCAGATTGACCGGTCGCAGTCGCTTGCTCATCGCGGCTGCCTCTGGATGAGGACCGACTCCGCTGCGCTAGGCGACACCATGCCGAGTCGTTCACGGGCGACCTGTTCGATGCGATTGTTCTCGGCCAGTGTGGCCTGCTCGATCTGCAAGCGGCCGAATTCGAAATTGAGATCGTCGCGCTCGTTGCTGAGCCGAGTCAGCTCGACGAACAGGCGGCGGCTTTCCTGACGCGCATGCACTACGCCCAGCGAGGTTCCGATGAGGCCACCCAGCAACGCCGAGAACACTATGACCCGACCGATCACGCTGCGCCCTCCTCTACTTTTTCCGCGACCCGCAACACTGCGCTGCGCGATCGCGCGTTGCGGGAAATTTCAATTTCATCGGCGAATTGCGCCTTGCCGATGGCGATCAACTCCGACTCAGGTTGTGCGGGTTGCGGCAGGCCTCGGCGCACGCTCTGCACTTCCACCTGCGCCTTGATGAAACGCTTCACCGCGCGATCTTCCAACGAATGAAAGCTGATCACCGCAAGCCGGCCGCCTGGCTTCAGGCGCGTGAGTGCGGCGCGTAATCCGCGTTGCAGCGCGCCCATCTCGTTATTGACGTGGATACGTAGCGCCTGAAACGTGCGGGTAGCCGGATGCCGGCCCTTGTCGCCGTAGCCGATGGTCTTGGCCACCAGCTCGGCCAGTTGAGAAGTCGTTTGCAGCGCCTCGGTTTGTCGCGTGCTGCCGATGGCGCGTGCGATGCGACGGCTGCGGCGTTCGTCGCCGTAGTTCCAAAGCACCGTTGCGATGGCTTCCTCGTCCGCTTCGGCAAGGAACTCAGCGACGCTGACGCCCGAGCCGGGATCCATTCGCATGTCGAGCGGACCGTCAGCCATGAAACTGAAACCACGCAGTGCATCGTCCAGTTGCGGCGATGACACACCAAGATCAAGCAGCACGCCATCAAGCTGCGATTCTGTTTCCGGCCAGTCGGCGAGTTCGGCGAAGTTGCTCTGGCGAATCGATACGCGCGGATCGCTGCTAAACGATTGCCGCGCGCTGGCAATGGCTTCGGGATCGCGGTCCATCAGCAGCAGGCGGCCATGCGGGCCAAGCCGCTGCAGCATTTCGCGCGCGTGCCCGCCCCGGCCAAAGGTGCCATCCAGATATGTGCCGTCATGTTTCAGCCGAAGACCCTCCATCACCTGCGAAAGCAGCACCGGGACGTGCGTGAACAAGCCGCCTTCATTCACCCTGCCGTGCTCCAATCCATCCACCGCCATTACATCCGCAGGTCCAGCATTTCCTCGGTGAGTTGCTCTTCACTGATCGTTTCGCGGATCGTAGCCAAGTGCGCGGCCTCGCTCCAAAGTTCAAACTTGTTGCCCATTCCGAGCAGCACCGCTCTCTTTTCCAGCGCGCAGGCACTGCGATGACTGGCAGGAATGGAGATGCGTGCGTTGCCATCAAGCTCGACGTGCGCAGCGGCACCGACCAACTTTCGTTGTAACTTCTGCAGGGCCTGGCGCACGGCCACGCCGCGCATACCATTGACCTGATCGCGCACCGACTCCCATTCCGCTTCCGGAAATATCCACAATGAGCCCTGCTCGAACGGGTTGTAGGTGATCACCAGGCGGTTCGCACACTCATGCGCGACGACATCGCGGTACGCTGCCGGAATGGCAATTCGTCCCTTGTCGTCCAGCGTGATGGCGGTCTCGCCCTGAAACATGATCGACCCCTTTGCTCCACCAAAAACCACGATACTCCACCAACCCCCACAATAGGGCCGCTGATCCGGCACTGTCAAGGAAATTCGGGCGCAATTTCGGGCAGGAGGCGGCAATTCAGAGACGCCTGCCGACCCGTTGCCGCTATCGCCGATCATGCTGCGGAAAAGACGGGCGACAGCGCGATCCGGTACTCCTGCCTTAAGCGCGTCGAGCGCTGGTTGTCGGGCAACTCGCCGATACGGCCACTAGGGTTCGGGAGTTCGAGATTGATGAATCGGTATGCCGTAGCGTTGGCGATGGCAAGGCTGAGTTTGGCGGTGCGAAAACGTGGGGACGTCGGCTTGGCAAGAACGGTTTAGCCAGGACGGCGCGACCGCTCGTGCCACTTCGAGCGTACAAGCCATCGTCCCGCTCCCCGATTCGGGAATCGATTTTGCATCGTTGAGTGTCACGGCAGGTTTCGTGGTCAATCGGCTTGCCGCCGGAACCGACCTGGCATCACTCGCACTATCAAGCGGCGACGGCATCTGGAGCATCTCTTTATCGCCACCTGTAGCCAGCGTCTGGAGCCGTTACCGGAATTTCAGCGTGGGCGACGACCAGGGCAACATCACATGGGTGGATCGCGCTTTCTTCATAGGAACTGCCGGCACGCTGTTCCATCACGGCATGGTCTGAGCAAATCAAGCTGCTTTGCAGCAAGCCGCAAGGTGTCAATGTTGGACGCGAAACGCCTTGTGCTCAATCAGACGCTGGAGTAGTTTGACCCGCCGCCTTGCGAGGGGCAGGACGTTTCGCTAACGCGACGCATCGTTCAACCGGATCGCCACAGGCGAATTCGAATCCATCTGGCTCGGAAAGGGGGGTTGATGTTCAAGAATCTATTTATTGTGCAACCGGTACACGCAACCCCAAAGGTTGATGCCGGCGAGCATATCGTTGGCGCGATGCCGGGCGAGGTCACGTTCAAGCGCGCGCTCACCGCCAAGCACCTGATCATGCTCGGCATCGGTGCGGTGATTGGTGCAGGCATCTTCGTGCTGACGGGCCAGGCCGCCGCAGTACACGCCGGCCCGGCTGTGATCCTGAGTTTCGTGTTTGCAGGCATCGCCTGCGCATTCGCCGGACTTTGCTACGCCGAATTCGCATCGATGTTGCCCGTGTCCGGCAGCGCCTATTCGTATGCTTATGCAACCTTGGGCGAACTGGCGGCGTGGTTTATCGGCTGGATGCTGGTGCTCGAGTATTTGTTTGCCGCATCTACCGTCGCAGTCGGCTGGTCGGGTTATCTGCAAAGCCTGTTGGTTTCCTTGGATGTAGGGTTGCCCGAATATTTGGCATCGGCACCACTCACCCTTGTTGATGGATCGTTCCAGACCACGGGTGCTTTGATCAACTTGCCCGCCGTGCTGATCGTTGCTGCGATCGGCATCTTGTGCTACGTCGGCATCAGTCAGTCCGCTTTCGTCAATTCCATTGCCGTCGCCATCAAGGTGACCGTCATCCTGCTCTTCGTAGGCTTCAGCCTGAAATACGTCGACGCACAAAACTGGGTGCCGTTTATTCCGGCGGCACAAGGCGACGGTCACTTCGGGTGGGACGGCGTATTTCGCGGCGCGTCGGTGGTGTTCTTCGCCTATATCGGTTTCGACGCCGTATCCACGGCCGCACAGGAATGCGTCAATCCGCAGAAGGACATGCCTATCGGTATCCTCGGCTCACTTGCGATCTGCACAGCCCTTTACATCGTCGTCGCCGGCGTGCTCACCGGCATGATTCCCTACCTTCAGTTGAACACTTCGCACCCGGTCGCGACGGCGCTTGAAGCGCATCCCGCGCTTTCCTGGTTGAAAATCGTCGTCGAGCTAGGCGCGATCGCCGGCTTGTCGTCGGTAATCCTGGTAATGATGATGGGCCAGCCGCGCATTTTCTACACGATGTCACGCGACGGTTTGTTGCCACCGATGTTCGGCAAGGTTCATCCGAAGTTTCGGACACCATACGTGGGAACCATCATTGTCGCGATCGTCGCCGCAATCCTCGCCGGGCTATTTCCGATCGGCGTACTCGGCGACCTCGTGTCGATGGGAACCCTGCTCGCATTCACTACGGTGTCAGTTGGTGTGCTGATCCTGCGTCGGACCCGACCGGATTTGGTGCGCCCATTTCGGGTGCCCATGGCGTGGTTGATTTGCCCGCTTGGCGCGCTGCTCTGCTTCGGGCTGTTTGCGCGAACCTTCGTCGACAACTGGTTGTGGATGGGTGCGTGGATCGTGATCGGCCTGGTCATCTACTTCAGCTACGGATACAGCCGCAGCAAGCTGCGCAAGGATGGCGCCTGAAAAATCGACCGGCGCGACGCGAGTCGTGCCGGTCATCGGGCATGGCCGATTCCCGTCACGAGTTGTAGCCGACGACATGACAAGCCTTGGGCATCAATGCGGTTATGGGTTACCGGGAAACGCGTATCCCATAGCTCGTCGATCGCTACGCACGCAATTCCTTTGATCGGCGCAACGGGACCCTGACGATCGTCTCGACTATTGTCGGTATCGGATCCGCTTCGGCTACTCTTGCACCACCGCATTCCTCAGCCGACTAAGCAGGGGCCGCCTGCGGCACATTCGTTGCAGACGCCACCTGGACTACGCAGCATTCCCACGGGCGTTCGATGTCGCCCATCGTCCGCCGGCGGCGTTCGGCAGCCATTGCGCTTGCACCAGGCGCTGCCAACTTCAGGGCAAACCATGAGCAAAAACTTTTCGTTTTTCCAGCCGGCAACGGGATAACGCCGGACAGCAAGCAGAGCCAGCGCATTGTTGGTGACTGCCTGGTCGTTGCTGACCAGTCCGCTGGCAATCGCCGCGAGCGGCACCGACGACCGCATCAACGAAATCTTTGCTCCGGTTGCCAAGGCCATATCAGTGGTGGTGTTCTATCCGATTACGCTGGGCGGCGAGGCGACGAGGCCGGCGATGGTGTTGTGGCTGATGATCGCGGCGACATTCTTCACCATCTATTCCCGATTCATCAACGTGCGCGGTTTCAAGCAGGGCCTGCGCCTGATTTGCGGCGATTATTCAAATCGCCACGACGCGGGCGAAGTCACTCATTTCCAGGCGCTGTCGACAGCACTTTCCGGCACCTTTGGCTTGGGCAATATTGCCGGTGTCGCGATCGCGATCAGCATCCGCGGGCAGGGCGCGACGTTTTGGATGATCGTTGCCGGATTCCTCGGCATGAGCACGAAGTTCGTCGAATGTACGTTGGGCGTGAAATACCGCCGCCACAATCCCGACGGCAGCGTGTCCGGTGGACCGATGCACTATCTCAGTCGAGGAATCGCCGAACACCATCCCAGGCTCGCCGGATTCGGCAAGGTCCTGGCCGTCGTGTTCTCGATCTGCTGCATCGGCGGTTCGCTCGGCGGCGGCAACATGTTCCAGATCAACCAGACCTTCCAGCAGTTCGTCAACATCAGCGGCGGCGAGAGCAGCGTGCTGGCCGGCAACGGCTGGTTGTTCGGCATGGTCATGGCGGTGATGGTCGGCGCCGTAATCATCGGCGGCATCAAGTCGATTGCACGAGTTACCGACAAGCTGGTGCCGTTCATGGCAATTCTTTACCTGGCCTGCGGCGTCTATCGTCGCTCTTGTTTTGGCTGTTGCCCGACTGGTAAAGAGTATGGCTGGCTGCAGCGTTGCGCTCGTTCGTTGGCTGGTGCCAGACTCGTAAAGCGTTTCGCCGGGCTGCCGCCCGCCGAGATACCTTTCTGCTCGCACAGAAACGTAGCCCAAAGATGCGCCCGTGGCGGGTCGGTTGTGCGAAGAATCCGCACGACAACGCGAGCTGGCTACGGGGTTCGCTGAAGGCGCATCCGGAGCACCTGCAGCGACCTGGCCGAATCCATTCGGCCACCCTGCGGGCTTTCCTGCGCCAACTCGCCTCCCCGAATCGGGATAAACGTCAACAGCACGCAGCGTTCGCTGCGTTGTTCGCCGCTCTGCGGCGGATGCCGTGTCTTTTGACTCACCCGCCCGTTCCTGTCGGCAAGCGCTGGATGGATCAGCCGCTTGCGGGACACGCGAGGGATCGCGTGGCTTCGGCTGCGGCACAGGATGTGCCTTCAGCCGAACCCGGCCAGTGCATGCGTACCCACGCGGCGCAGCCGCGTGGGCGACACGCCATCGGGTCGCATCTTTTGGTAACTTTTCTCTGCGCGAGAAAAGTTACTGGGTCGGCGGCAGCCGAACCATACGCTTGACCAGTCTGGCGCTAGCCAACGACGAGGCGGGAAGCTGCGGGGGAAGACCAGCGAAATGCTTGAGAAGTCTGGCGACGGCCATCGAGCAAAAAGCCGTGCCCAGCGCGTCGGCATGCGCAGTCCGGCGAACGTCAACAGAAGACCGAAGCGGTCTCCGAAACTAGCAAAAACTGCTCGACAAAAAGCGACAACATCGCAAAAAGAAAAAAGAAAAGAAGTGCGGAGCCGGCCGATAAGCCGGGTTCTGTCAAAGACAGCCATTCCTCTAGGCCTTGCGTCGCCGCAAGGCTCAAGCAACCTACCCGGGAACGACGCGGGCCGCGTCATAGTCCCCCTATTCGGTCTTGCTCCAGGTGGGGTTTGCCGTGCCACGCGGCGTTGGCCCCGCGCGCGGTGCGCTCTTACCGCACCGTTTCACCCTTACCACGCACGTCTTGCGACGCCGTTCGGCGGTTTATTCTCTGTTGCACTTTCCGTCGGTTCGCACCGCCCAGGCGTTACCTGGCACCTAGCCCTATGGAGCCCGGACTTTCCTCCCCGTCGCGAACGACGCGGCGACTGTCTGGCCGACTCCGCACGCGCAGGGTAGTTGATTGGGCGCGATACGGAAACCAAAACCGAGTCAGCTTCACTGGCCAACAATTGACTTCACCGCTTTCCACGTCATCCTGACCAGACCTTTTTCATTGGTATCGTCATGAACCGCAACATCATCCACTCCGATTCCGCACCCGCCGCCATTGGCCCGTATTCGCAAGCCGTGCATGTTGGCAACACGGTGTACCTGTCAGGGCAGACTCCGCTCGACCCGGCCACCG
This sequence comes from Rhodanobacteraceae bacterium, assembly GCA_043752325.1. Classification (GTDB taxonomy): domain Bacteria; phylum Pseudomonadota; class Gammaproteobacteria; order Xanthomonadales; family Rhodanobacteraceae; genus Dokdonella. The sequence continues at coordinate 25,752 of JAYUYW010000233.1, forward strand.
GAAAACTGGTCGAGGGCGATATCAGCGAGCAGACCCGTCGCGTGTTTGCGAATTTAACTGCGGTCTGCGAAGCCGGCGGTGGCTCGCTGAAAGACATCGTGCGCATGGGCATCTATCTGACTGACCTCGGCAACTTCGCCGCGGTCAACGCGGTGATGCGTGAGTTGTTCACCGAACCCTACCCGGCCCGTTCGACGATTGGCGTGCGCGCTTTGCCAGTGAACGCGGCCGTCGAGATTGACGCGATCATGGTCATCGACTGAATCAATCCCGATCGCTGAACGCTTGATTGCACCGAGATGGAAGCACCCTTCCACGCCGATGGACTGGCGAAACTGACGACCCTGCCTGGCGTTGGTCCAGCGTTGTCGAAGTCGCTGGAAAAACTCGGACTGCTGCACGTGCAGGACCTTTGGTTCCACTTGCCGCTGCGTTACGAAGATCGCACGCGCCTCACGCCGATTGCCGACTTGCGTCCCGGCGAAAGCGCATTGGTGGAAGGCGTCATCGAAGCCATCGAGAAGGGATTCCGCTTTCGTCCGCAACTGCGCATCGCGATCAGTGATGGTTCGCAGCAAACGCTGGTGCTGCGCTTCTTTCACTTCCACGCCGGCCAGATCGCGCAACTCAGCGTCGGCAGTCGACTGCGCTGTTACGGCGAAATCCGCTACGGCGCGCAAGGCTGCGAAATCATCCATCCGCAATACACGCGCATCGCCGACGACGCGCCGAGCACGGTCGAGGAAACGCTGACGCCCGTTTATCCCACTACTGAAGGCCTAGGCCAGAAACGCATCGCCAGCGTTGTTGGTCACGCGCTGGATCGATTACCGCGAGACGGACTGGAGCTGATTCCAGTCGAGCATCTCAAACCACTTGGATTGGCCAGTCTTTACGACGCGCTACTCACGGCGCATCGACCGCCACCGGACGCCGATGTCGGCGCACTCACGCTAGGCGTGCACCCGGCGCAGCGTCGACTCGCGTTCGAAGAATTGTTGGCGCGTCATCTTGGGTTGGCGCGGCAACGCAACGATTTGCGCCGCCATGCGGCACCTGCATTAAAAGGCGATGCCAGCAAACGCAAGCGACTGCTGAAGAACCTTCCGTTCGCGCTGACCGGCGCGCAGAAGCGTGTCAGCATTGAAATCGCCGATGACCTGAAACAACCGGTGCCAATGCTGCGCCTTGTCCAGGGCGATGTGGGATCAGGCA
>JAYUYW010000234.1:0-26746 GCA_043752325.1 Rhodanobacteraceae bacterium
CTCGGACCTCGCCAGGCAGCCTGCTAAAGTGAACCGATGATCGCTGCAAGCAACCTGATTCTTGTCGGACCCATGGGTGCTGGCAAGACCACCATAGGCCGCCAACTGGCCGAACATTTGGTGATGCCTTTCGTTGACCTGGACCACGAGATTGAAGAGCATACCGGCGCGTCGATAGCGCTGATCTTCGAGGTCGAAGGCGAGGCTGCGTTTCGCCAGCGCGAGCAACACGCCCTGCAGCAGGCACTGGAACGCGATGGCATCGTGCTCGCCACTGGCGGCGGCGCCATCCTGTCTGCCGACAATCGTGCGCTGCTGCGCCAGCGCGGTTTCGTGGTTTGGCTGGATACGCCAGTGTCGGTGCAACTGGAGCGGCTGGCTCGAGAACATCACAAGCGACCGCTGCTACAGGCCCCGTATCGCGAGCAGCGCCTTACCGACATGGCGGCGCTTCGCAATCCGCTTTACGGTGAAACTGCCGACATCACCATCGCTTCGACCGGCCGTCATCCCGGCGGGGCGACAATTCGGAACTTCCTCGAACAAATTTCCAGTCACTGGCAGCGACTGCCGGACAGCACGGGTTGCAAGCATGACAACAATTCAAGTTCGCCTCGGCGAGCGTAGTTATCCGATCCATATCGGCAGCGGTTTGCTGGTGCAGGACACGTTGTGGCGTGGCGCGATTCGTGGCCGCCACGTGCTGGTCGTGAGCGACACCACGGTCGCGCCGCTTTACCTGCAGGGCGTTGTCGATGGGCTCGGCGGACTCAATGTCGCGACGCTGTTGATCGAGGAGGGCGAGCAGTTCAAGTCACTCGACCAGGCCAGCCGCGTGTTCGATGCGTTGGCCGCGCTCGGTGCAAATCGCGACGCGACCATCATCGCGCTGGGAGGTGGCGTCATCGGCGACTTGGCCGGTTTCGCGGCGGCGTGTTGGATGCGTGGCATCGACTTCGTGCAGATGCCGACGACCTTGCTGGCGATGGTCGATTCGTCGGTTGGTGGAAAAACTGGCGTCAATCTGGTTGCCGGCAAGAATCTGGTTGGCTCCTTCCACCAGCCGCAGGCGGTTGTCATCGATACCTCGACGCTGGCGACCTTGCCCGATCGCGAGTATGCCGCCGGTCTCGCCGAGGTGATCAAGTACGGTGCGCTTGGCGATGCGAAATTCTTCGCCTGGCTGGAAGCGAACGCAGCCGCGCTGATGCGGCGCGATGATGACGTTGTCGCCGAAGCAATTGCGATCAGTTGTCGACACAAGGCTGCCGTCGTCGCGCGCGACGAGCGCGAAGAGGGCAAGCGCGCCCTGCTCAATTTCGGCCACACCTTCGGCCACGCATTGGAAGCGGAAGCCGGATATGGAACCTTGCTGCACGGCGAAGCGGTCGCGATTGGAATGGTGCTGGCAGCGCGCTTGTCGAACGACCTTGGCATGGCCGACGCGGTCGATCGCGAACGCCTGCAGAACCTTTTGCGCGTTTGTGGCTTGCCGACGGCGGTTCCGCCCGGTCACTCCGTTAAACGACTGATCCAGCGGATGCGACTGGACAAGAAGAATCTCGGCGGCACGCTGCGGATGATCCTGTGGCGCGGCATCGGTCAAGCGGAAGTGGTCTCCGGTGTCGCGGAGGACGCCATCGCCCGGGCTCTTCAGTCCTGAAAACAACGCGCTGCCGCTACAATGCGGCATGCGCCTTTTCATGCAAACCAAGCCGGCCGAAAGCGAAACGCCGCGCTACTACCAGATCGACCTGACCCAGGACCTGCTCGGCGGCTGGACGCTGTATCGCGAGTGGAGCCAGCAAGGCGGCCGCATCAGCAGCAAGCGCGAAGTCTATCTGGAGCGCGATCTTGCACTTTCGGCGTTCGAGGGTGCGCGCGACAACCAGTTGCGCAAGGGTTTCCTGCTGATGTTCAGTCGCGGCCTTGATGGTCCGCGCTGAGTGGTGGATCGGCAATTTGTAGCAGGTCCGTAGTCCGGCGAGTGCGCCGGCGCGCGGTGCAGAGCGCGTGGCAGCTGGCTGGCTGCGTCGAATGGCGCCGCTGAAGAACGTACCCGTATCACTTTGAACTTGTTTCTGGAAATTCGATGACCGCCTTGAAAAACGATCGTTTCCTGCGCGCCCTGCGTCGCGAGCCCGTCGACGCAACACCGGTATGGATCATGCGCCAAGCTGGCCGCTACCTACCCGAATACCGTGCAACCCGTGCCCGCGCCGGCAGCTTTCTGGCGCTCGCGAAAAACCCGGAACTGGCCTGCGAAGTCACCCTGCAACCGCTGGCGCGATTCAACCTCGATGCCGCGATTTTGTTTTCCGACATCCTGACTATTCCCGACGCGATGGGCCTCGGCCTGTATTTCGTTGAAGGCGAAGGCCCCAAGTTCGAGCGACCGCTGCGCGACGCCGCTTCGATCCGCAAACTCGCCGCGCCCGATCCGAATGAATCGCTGCGTTATGTGATGGACGCGGTCAGCCTGATCCGCCGCGAACTGGATGGCCGAGTTCCACTGATCGGATTTTCCGGCAGTCCGTGGACGCTGGCCTGCTACATGATCGAGGGCGGCGGCTCGTCGAACTTCGCGCGACCGAAGGCAATGCTGTGGAACGACCCGGCTTCGATGCATCACCTGCTGTCGATCAACGCGACAGCCGTTGCCGATTACCTCGCCGCGCAAGCCGCCGCTGGCGCGCAGGCATTGATGGTGTTTGATACCTGGGGCGGCATGTTGGCGCCACCGCAATTCCGCGAATTTTCGCAGCGCTACCTGGCCGAAGTGACGCAACGTTTGAAAGGCGATCCGATCGCGCGCGACTTGCCGTTGATCCTGTTCTCGAAAGGCGCGAACGGTCATTTGGAAACGCTGGCCGACACCGGTTGCGACGCCTTGGGCCTGGACTGGACGATCAGCCTCGGCGACGCCCGAGCGCGCGTCGGTGATCGCGTTGCGCTGCAAGGCAACCTCGATCCCGCAATCCTGTATGCAAATCCAGAAGCCATTCGCACGGAAGTGAAGGCGACGCTGGAAAGCTACGGCAAGGGACCGGGCCATGTGTTCAATCTTGGCCATGGTGTTACGCCGGACTTGGACCCCGAGCATGTCGGCGTGCTCGTCGATGCCGTGCATGAGTTCAGTCGCAACGCCTGATCGCATCGAATCTTCGTAGCCCGGCAACGGATTGATCGATCAGCAGCACCACTGGGATAAGCTCACGGTTCTTTGAGCCGGGAGCATAGCCATGTTTCGATCTACCACCGTAGCCATCCTGGCGTTTTCAATGGCTGCAAGCGCGTCCGCTTTCGCGGCTGATCCCGTTGGCGTTATCGATACCGATTCGACGACTGCCACCAAGTCGATCAACAGCGAGCGCGGCAGGTTCACACTGCAAACCGTAGCGGCTGGGTTGGTCAATCCGTGGTCGCTGGCGTTCTTGCCGGATGGGCGGTTGCTCGTCACCGAACGACCCGGAAACCTGCGTTTCGTGAGTCGCGACGGTGCGTTGTCGAAGCCGATCAGTGGTGTCCCCGCCGTGTTCGCCACGGGTCAGGGTGGTTTGCTTGATGTCGTCTTGTCACCGGATTTCTCGACGGATTCAATGATCTATCTCTCCTACGCCGAAGCAGCGGAAGATGGCGAAAAAGCGGGAACCGCCGTCGCGCGAGGACGCCTGCAAGGCAATGCACTGGTCGACGTGAAACGCATTTACCAGCAGCAACCCAAGCTCTCGACCGGCGCACACTTTGGCTCGCGACTCGTGTTCGACGGCAAGGGACATTTGTTCATCACCCAAGGCGAGAACAACCAGCGCCCCACCTCGCAGGAACTGAGCAAGCTGCAAGGCAAGTTGGTGCGGATCAATCCCGACGGCAGCATCCCCGACGAAAATCCTTTCGTCGGTCGCAATGACGCGCGGCCGGAGATATTTTCCTACGGTCATCGCAACATGCAGGGCGCGGCATTGAATCCTCGTACCAAGGTTTTGTGGACCAGCGAACACGGGCCACGCGGCGGCGACGAGTTGAACATCCCGCAATCCGGCAAAAACTACGGCTGGCCGATCATCACCTACGGCAGCAACTATTCGGGATTGAAAATCCCCGAAGCGGTCGGCACCAGCAAGGAAGGCATGGAGCAGCCGATCCACTACTGGGTGAAATCGCCAGGCTTGAGCGGAATGGCATTCGCAACCGCGAAGTCGGCGTGGCAGGGAAACTTGTTCCAGGGCTCGCTGGCCGAACGCATCCTGATTCGGCTGGAACTGGATGGGGACAAAGCAGGCCACGAAGAGCGCTTGCTCGGTGACATGGCGCAGCGAATTCGCGACGTGCGCGAAGGGCCGGACGGCGCCATCTACGTGCTGACCGACGAAACGGATGGCAAGCTGCTGAAGCTGACGCCGCCGCAATCCTGATCGCGGGAATCGGAAAAGTATTGACGTGAAAACGCCGGGCTGGCCCGGCGTTTTTGTTTGCAAGCGAAGTGTGCGATCAGTCCACCGGATCAACACTCACGCGGACCCGCAGACGCTCGCCGGGATCATAGTCCAGTCGCGACATAAAGACGTCGCCGCGGTAGCGATACTGCACATCGTAGCCGGCGATGCGGCGCTCTTCGCTGCTGCTCTGCACGGTGCGGCAGCGCGTTTCGGTGGAACTGTAGTACCGGTCGTTGCGACCACCAACATTGTTGCCGACCGCGCCGCCGGCGACTGCGCCCACGACCGTCGCCGCCTTGCGACCATCGCCCTTGCCGACCGTATTGCCGAGCACGCCGCCGACAATCGCGCCAAGCACGGTGCCTGCGCCACGATTGCCGCTGGAACGACGTTCGACCTCTTCGTCGTAGCACTCTTCCTGCGGTCGGCTGCTGCGCACGGTCTCGTACAGTGGATTCACGCGAAGTACGTCGGCCCACGCCATTCTGCTGTTGTCGGTTCCAGGCGGGCGATCATAGCGACCGTCTTGCGCGGCTGCAGTTGCAGAGCCGCCCGCGAACGTTGCTAGCAGCGCCGAAAAAATGACTTGCTTGTTCATGACAACCTCGACGATTCGGGAACTGCGCTCGTGCAGGCTGGGGAGAGCCATGCGCCGGGGATTTCGTGGCGGCGATTGAATCACGTGTCGACTGAATACTCCCCCGACATTTAACCTGTTAACCGACAGAGTTCATAAAGCACTCGAAGTGGCACGATTCATGACTGCTATCATTTCGGTCCGCTCCAAACCGGCTTTTCGCGCCACTCCGTCCATGTCGATTCGCCTCTACAACAGCCTGACTCGCCGCAGCGAGGAATTCGTACCACACGACCCAGAACGGGTGACGATGTACGTCTGCGGCCCGACCGTTTACGGCTACATTCACATCGGCAATGCGCGGCCACCCGTGGTTTTCGATGTTCTTGCGCGACTGTTGCGACGGCGTTATCCGATATTGGTCTACGCCCGCAATATCACCGACGTTGACGACAAGATAAATGCCGCAGCGTTCGAGGCAGGCGTGCCGATCAGCACGATCAGCGACCGTTACGCATCGGCTTATCGCGACGATATCGCCGCACTTGGGGTTGCGCCAGCCGATCTGGAGCCGCACGCGACCCGACACATCGGCGAGATCATTGCGATGTGCCAACGCCTGATTGATCAAGATCACGCTTACGCCGCCGAGGGCCATGTGCTGTTCGATGTCGGCAGCTATCCAGACTATGGCCAACTGTCGCGACGTTCGGTCGACGACATGATTGCCGGTGCCCGCGTTGAAATCGCTCCATACAAGCGAAATCCAGCGGACTTCGTCTTGTGGAAGCCATCGGGCCCTGATTTACCCGGCTGGGAAAGTACGTGGGGACGCGGTCGACCTGGCTGGCATATCGAATGCTCGGCGATGGCCGAGGCGCACCTTGGCGACACCATCGACATCCATGGCGGCGGCAATGATTTGATGTTCCCGCATCATGAAAACGAGATCGCGCAAAGCGTCTGCTCGCATGGTGGCGCACCGTTCGCGCGCTACTGGCTGCACAACGGCATGCTGACGATGGACGGTCGAAAGATGTCCAAATCGCTCGGCAACGTGATGTTGTTACACGAGCTGCTCACGCTGCACAAACCCGAAGTGTTGCGCTTTCTGCTGTTGAAAGCCCATTACCGGCAACCGCTGGAATGGTCGGACACTACGTTGGCGCAATCGCAGGCAACGCTGGATGGCTGGTATGGCGTATTGCGAGATCTCGCCGACGTGATCGTCGATGAGGTGCCGTACAACGATGCGGTTGATGCGGCGATCAGCGACGACATCAACACGCCGGAAGCGCTCGCTGTCATCGCTGCTCTGGCGAATGCGGCACGCAAGGCGAGCAGTCTTGATGAAAAGCGCGAGGCCAAAACAGCGTTGCTTGGTGGCGGCGCCGCGCTGGGTTTGCTGCAACAGGATCCCGAAGCATGGTTTCAGTCGACCGCATCGGGATCGGATATCGACACGGCGTGGATCGACGACATGATCCACGCGCGCCGCGCCGCCCGCACGGCCAAAGATTTCAAACGCGCCGACGACATTCGCGATGAGCTGGCAGCGCGCGGGGTGATCATCGAGGACGGCGCTGGCGCTACGCGCTGGAAGTTGTCCGATGAGAAGGCCGGCAACAACGAGCGCCTTGCTTGATGGCCATAACTAGGGAACCAACCGCAGCACAGGCGCAACAAGCGATTGCGGATGAGTTCGCGCTGTTCGGCGACTGGACCGAACGTTATCAATACCTGATCGACCTGGGCCGCAAGCTGACGCCGTTCCCGGAGGACAACAAGATCGATGCATTCAAAGTCGAAGGCTGCCAGTCGCAGGTATGGCTGGCCCCGTCGGGCGACTCAAGCTCGATGCATTTCGATGCAATCAGCGATTCGGCCATAGTCAGCGGGTTGATAGCATTACTGCTGCGCGTCTACTCCGACCGGCCTGCCAGCGAGATCATTTTGACCGAGCCCGAATTCATCCAGATGATCGGGCTCGCCAAGCATTTGTCGCCAACGCGATCGAATGGCCTCTCCGCGATGCTGGCAAAATTGAAACAGTACGCTGCGGCAACGACGTCATAGTCAGCCAGCGGCGGTCTTCCCGAGACCGGTATGGCGCACGTCCTTGCCGTTGACGAGGTAGATCACGTACTCGCAAAGATTCTTGCAGTGATCGCCGATGCGCTCCAGAGAGCGCGCAGCCCATAGACGATCCAGTTCCGTAGGTATGCGCTCGGGCAGTTCCTGCATGCGCGCCGTGATGGTCGCCAAGGTTTCACGATAAGTGGCATCGACGGCGCGATCGCGACGCATCACCACCAGCGCCTCTTCAGGATCTAGCCGCGCAAAGGCATCCAGCGAACTGCGCAGCATGTCTCGCACATTCTCGCCAAGGCCAGCCAGCGCGACGCTGGTGTCATCAGCACCTTCGCTGTCGACCAGCTTGTCGGCGAGGCGTCCAATGCGCTTGGCCTCGTCGCCAATGCGCTCCATGTCACCGACCATTTTCATGATGGTCAACACCAAACGCAAGTCTGATGCGGCCGGCTGGCGGCGCGCGATGATTTGCGCACATTGGGCATCGATGTCGACATCAGCGGCATTGATGAGTGCCTCGCGTTTGCTCACTTCGCTGGCTGAGCTGACGCTGCCGCTGACCAGTCCGCGCAAGGCGGCAACCAGTTGTTCTTCGACCAGGCCGCCCATCGCAAGGACGTTTTGGCGAACTTCATCGAGTTCGCTGCCGAGGTGACGTGAGATATGGGGGGAGAGTCGGTTCATTGATATCGCGTCGTATGGAATGGAGTTGCCTAGGCGTAGCGCCCGGTCAAATAATCTTCGGTCTCGCGCTCACTCGGGTGATTGAATAATTCGTCGCTGCGATCAAATTCGACCAAGCGACCGCCCTTCAAATAAGCGGTGAAGTCGGACACGCGTGCAGCCTGCTGGATGTTGTGGGTTACCAGAACAATTGTGATCCGACCCGCCATCCCATGCACCAGTTCCTCGAAGCGCAGTGTGGAAAGCGGGTCGAGGGCAGAGCTTGGTTCATCCATCAGCAGTACATCCGGTTCCACCGCGATCGCGCGCGCCAACACCAGCCGCTGCTGCTGGCCCATCGACAGGCGCATCGCGGGCGCATTGAGTTGATCGGCCACTTCGCCCCAGAGACCGACCGACTTCAATGCCGCCTCGACTCGGCCATCACGCTCGCTGCCCTTGCGGATGCCGAGCAGGCGAAGGCCAAACGCGACGTTATCGCCGATGCTCATCGGGAATGGATTGGGTCGCTGGAAAACCATGCCCACGCGCCGACGCAATTCGTGCACCGGAAGTTCGAGGCCGTGTACGTCGAGACCAACCAGCGTGATGCGGCCTTGCATTCGATGGCCGTCGATATCGTCGTTGAGCCGATTAAAGCAACGCAGCAGGCTGGACTTGCCACTGCCGCTGGCGCCGATGATGGCGGTCACCTGTCCTTTCGGAATCGACAGGCTGACGTCGTTGATCACTTGGCGCGCGCCGAACCACAACGACACCCTGGTGCATTGCAAAGCGATATCCGACGCATCGAACGGTGGCGCGGTGGTCGTCATGCGGCGGCGATCACGTCCAGACTGCGCTGGCGCGAATCCAGTCGTCGCCGTAGCAGGATCGCGCTGCTATTGAGCAGTCCAACCATCAACAACAACAACAAAGCGCAACTCCAAGCGCGTGCCACGCCGTCGTATGCGTCACCACTGGCGAGCGCCTGGTCATACACCGAAAAACCCAGATGCATGAATTGCCGACTGGGATGCAGGTAAGGAAACTCGCCGTCGATGGGCAGGTTGGGCGCGAGCTTGACAACACCAACCAGCATCAGCGGCGCTACGGCGCCGGCGGCGCGCGCAATTGCCAAAATCAGCGCAGTCAGCAGCGTGGGGCCGGCTGCCGGTAACAGCACCCTCCACAGGACTTCGCTGTGAGTGGCTCCGAGTGCCATCGCACCGTCACGCAATCGACGCGGCACGCCTGCCAAACCGTTCTCGATGCTGACCACGACGACCGGTAATGTCAGCAACGCCAAGGTCAGCGCCGCCCACAACAAACCACCGCTCCCAAACGTTGGCGCCGGCAATCGTTCGGCAAACCACAGTTTGTCCACGGTGCTGCCCAGCGTATGCACGAACAGGCCAAGCCCGAGCACGCCGTAGACGATGGTCGGGACTCCGGCCAAGCTGGTCAGCGCGGCACGCACCCAACGGGCGCGTCCGCGATTGCCGGCGTATTCACTCAGCCAGATCGCCGCGGCAATACCGATCGGCATCACCAGCACGCTCATCAGCAGCACCAGGATCACCGTGCCGATCAGTGCCGGCAAAACGCCGCCAGCACTAGGTTCTGTTGAAACGAATCGGATGAACCGGCGAGCGGCGACGACCAATTTCTCGCCCGCGCCGAGTTGATTCGAGTAGCTCACGGTAGCGGAACCTCCAGGCGCAGCGCCATCACGAGCGTATCGAACGCTGCCATCGACGGCCGTGGTGACGTACGCATCCGCAGGTGTGCTGCGCGAGGCGATCGATGCACTTGCGACTCGTGTGTAACGACCATTGGCACTTGATGCGTCGCCACTGTCGACGATGATGGCTTGCGCAGCTTCGTCGATGACCACTCCCAGCACGGTTGTCGTTTCCGGCGCACCGCGAACTTCGAATTCAACGATATCGGCGGGCCAGAACGGTGCCGAGCCATTTCGCAACAACAGCAACAGCACGGCGGCGGTCACCAGCAACATCACACTGAGGCTGCTGCTGGCGAACCATATGGCGGTGCTGCCGCGCTCGACTTTCACGCGCGACTTTCCGTGTGCAGCGGATCGGCGCGAAAACGCCGCGCCAGCAGATCGAGCACAAAACTTATCGCGAACAGCAGCAGCGTCGCCAGCAACAATCGCGAATAAGCCTCACTGGAATGCGCGGCGACCGGCAGGCTCAGGACGACGTCGGCAGCGAGGCTGCGCAATCCGTCGAACGGGTTGGCGCTCAACAGCGGCGTATTCGAGCTGGCCATCAAAATGATCATCGTTTCACCACTGCAACGCGATGCCGCAAGCAACGCACTCCCCAGCATGGCCGGCCAGGCCAGTGGCAACAACAACGTTCGAATTATCTGCAATGGCTGGGCTCCCAATGCCTGTGCAGAATTTCCGAACGACACCGCGATGCAACGCAAGCTGGCCTCGGCCGAATTGAATACCAATGGCACATTGGCCAATCCCATCGCCACGCCGACGACGACCGCGTTCCATGGGTTCAGCGGCTGCCAGCCAGCCGAGGGCGCGAAGAAGCTGGCAACTAAGACGACAAGCAACATGATCGGAAGGATCAGTAACGGTAGTACGACCCAGCGGCGGCGCTCGCGTAGACCGACGGTGCGCCCAAGCAGCGCAATACCCGCGGCGAAGAACGCGACCGCCAGCAGCGTCGCGAGCAGATGGAATTTCAGAAACGGCGCCAGCCAGATCGCGGCGACCAGTCCAATCAAGACTGTCGGCAGTGATTCAAGCAACTCCATGGCAACTCGCAACCGACCACGCCAACGCTCGCCAACAAACGACGCGACGTGAATCGCTGCACCCAAACCAATCGGTACGGCAATCAGCACAGCAGCGAGCGTTGCCTTGAACGTCCCCCAGACCAGCACGAGCAACTGTTCGCCGCCGTCGCCGAGCGGAGCGGCTGACCACCACTGGAACACAAGGAACATCGGTATGGCGACTACCGTCAACAACAATACCCACGCGCCCACGCTCGCGACTGCGCGCGCAAGACGCTCGCGCGCCGAACGCATGCCTGCCCGCTGCTGGGCACGTTGGGCTAGCGACAGGGGCATGGAAGCAGTCGAAGACACGTAATGGAGGCCGGGCAATGCGTGGCGTAAATACCAACCGATTCACGCTAGTACCCGATTATGACAAAGCCATGACACCACCCCGCCGCTGTCACCCTACTGTCACCTGACGGCCATGCGCCCTTAAACATTGGCGCGGACACTGCACCGGTCATAGGAGCAAGTCGATGAAGATCACTGTCGTCTCCGAAACATTCCCGCCAGAAATCAACGGCGTTGCGCTGACGGTGCAGTCGCTTGCGCTGGGACTGGACGCTTTAGGACACGATGTCGAAGTGATCCGACCGCGCCAGCCCGAAGATAGCGTGACCAACGATAGTCGGATTCACCAACAACTGGTTCGCGGCATCGCGATGCCACGCTATCACGGCTTGCGGTTTGGACTACCGACGCCCGGTGAGGTGGCACGTCGCTGGCGCCAGCAACGTCCCGATGCCATCTATGTAGCAACCGAAGGGCCGTTGGGACGCAGCGCCCTGCTCGCCGCGCGGAGCCTGGGCATCCCGGCATGCACCGGTTTCCACACGCGCTTTGACGATTTTGCGCGCCACTACGGTGTTGGCCTGTTGTCGCCATTGGTGTTCGCGTGGATGCGGCGCTTCCATAACAGCGCCGACGCCACCCTCGTTCCAACGAAGGAGCTTGCCGATTTCCTGATCGCTCGTGGGTTCAATCGCGTGCAATTGCTGCGCAGAGCGGTGTCGACTACACACTTCAATCCAGCACGGCGGGACAACGCATTGCGCACCTCATGGGGGATGCGAGAAAACCAGTTGGCAATACTTCATGTCGGCCGGATCGCGTCGGAAAAAAATCTCGATCTTGCGACCCGCGCATTTCGAGCGATCCAGCAGCGCCGACCGGATGCGCGCTTCATCGTCGTTGGCGACGGCCCGACGCGCCTGCAATGGCAATCGGAAAACCCCGATTTCATTTTCAGCGGCATGCAGCGCGGTGACAATCTCGGCCGCCACTTCGCAAGCGCCGACGTGTTCCTGTTCCCCAGCCTGAGCGAGACCTTCGGCAACGTCACCCTTGAAGCGATGGCGAGTGGACTGGCGACCGTTGCCTTCGACTACGGCGCGGCGCGGGAGCACATCCAGCATGGCTTGGACGGCATGCGCATCGACCGCGACGACGAGCAACGCTTTGTCGACGCGTCGGTGCAACTAGCGTGCGAGGATGCCCAACGTGGCGAGATGGGCCGTCGCGCGCGGTGCGCCGTCAAGTCGCTGGATCCCGCCAGCGTTGCTGAAAACTTCGCCGCCCTGTTGGCAAGCCTTGCCCATCGGGAGGCCGCGTGAAGGTGAAACCCCGCGACACCACCCCGTCATGGCGGCACTACGATGGGCGAATCTCCAAGATCGCCAATCACTGGGGCGACCGTCGCCTGGTCGTACGACTGTTCGGACTGGCCAGTCGGCTTGGCGACGGCGTGTTCTGGTACGTGTTGATGATTGCCCTGTTGATGGCCGGCGGCGAACGCGGCGCGACTGCGGCGCTGCACATGGCCGCTGTCGGTAGCGTCGCCTGCGCGCTGTATCGCTATTTGAAACGCTGGACCCGTCGTCCGCGCCCGTTCCATCAGCATCTCGACATCATCGCCCGCATCGCGCCGCTCGATGAGTTCAGCTTCCCATCCGGCCACACGCTGCACGCCGTATCGTTCAGCGCCGTCGCCATCGCCTACCTGCCCGCGCTCGCCTGGATACTGGTGCCGTTCACAATCCTGGTGGCGGCATCGCGCGTTGTGCTGGGCCTGCATTATCCCAGTGACGTCCTCGCGGCCGGCGTCATCGGCATTGTGCTGGCTCGGGCGTCGTTCTGGCTGATTGAGATCGCCGCGGTAGTGCCCTGAAGCAACCCTGGCGTGGTCCGCGATTACTGGTTGTGATCGACAGTCGCGCCTAGCCTCAGAACGGACCTGCCGCGTGCGCCTGCTCGATCAAGCGCTCGCGATCGAAACTTGAAACGCCATCGCTGAAAAGAACCAGCAAATGCTCGTGACAGGTTTTGCGAAAGCCGACATCCAGATCAACGCGTTCGGCCAGCGCATCGCCGCAGTAACCAAAGATCGCCTGATAACGATCACCGAAATGCTGCACCGACCAGGCCAGCGCATGCCGATACAAGCCGCCAGCGGCGCGGATCGCATCACGCGACTCGCGTGAGAGCAGTCGCAAGGCGCGGTTGTCGACACAAGCACCGCCGCCTAGCAAAAAATCTCCCTGCGGCGTGAAGTGGATGTAGCACAACAGCGCCCCGCGCTGATCACCATTCCGCGCAAACGCGAAAACATGGCAAGGTAAGTCCGGCGCATCCGAGCCATAGCGATGACGGAACAACGAATCCGCCAACACCTTCCCATCGTCGATCTCCGCCATTTCCAGAACGGTGTCGATGGTCGGCGGTGGTGGCAGATGAGTCGGCGACATTAGCTTCCTGAAACCGTTTCCCGACCAGCGATAAATTAACGTGGGTCGCACCCATTCGTCACGTGCATCGCCCGAAGTAGTGTGCTTCTTCACGCCTCGAAGCGCCGCTCGGAATGCAAACCAAAAATGGTGGGCCGTGAAGGATTTGAACCTTCGACCAATGGATTAAAAGTCCACTGCTCTACCGCTGAGCTAACGGCCCTTGAAGTGTGATAACAAAGGCTACGCGCTTCGCGCAAACCAGGAACGACGTACGAATCCAGCACGTCAGAAGGGGGCGAATTCTAACGGGATTCGCGAGCGATGTCCCGACTCGCGTTCGCTGGCGCAAACATATATGCGGTCACGCGTAGCGCGTGGGATCGACAACGCCGGCTTGTTCGAAGCCATCGGCGCGCAGACGACACGCGTCGCAGCGGCCGCAGGCGAGGCCGTCTGCATCAGCCTGATAGCACGACACGGTGCTCGCGAAATCGACGCCAAGGCGCATGCCTTCGCGGACGATTTGCGCCTTGCTCATGTCGATCAACGGTGCCAGCACTTCGATGCTCGTACCCTCAACTCCAGCCCTCGTTGCGAGTCTGGCCAAGGTCGAAAACGCATCGATGAATTCGGGGCGGCAGTCCGGGTAGCCGGAGTAGTCCACGGCGTTGACGCCGCAGTAGATGGCATTTGCGCCGAGCACTTCGGCCCAGCCCAGCGCGATCGACAACATGATGGTGTTGCGTGCGGGGACGTAGGTAATCGGAATGCCGCTGCCGCCGTCTTCGGGCACATCGATGTCGGCAGTCAATGCAGAGCCGCCAATCGAGCGCAGATCGACATCGACGACCTTGTGCTGAGCTGCGCCAACTGCCGTCGCGATGCGCGCAGCAGCGGCAAGTTCGGATACGTGACGCTGTCCGTAGGACACGCTGAGCGCATGGCAGACGCGCCCACGTTCACACGCAATCGCGAGCGTGACGGCTGAATCCATGCCGCCGGAAACCAGCACGACAGCGTGGTTGGAATGCGAGTTGCTCATCGTCCGGGCTCCTCGCCCCACAGCAGCTTGTGCAGTTGCATCTGGAAGCGCACTGGCAGCCGATCGGCGACAATCCAGTCGGCGAGCTGGCGCGGTGGCAGGGCTTCGTAGACCGGCGAAAACAACACCATCGTGCGCTCGTGCAGGCCATGCTCGTTGATGATTCCGACCGCCCAGTCGTAGTCGGCGCGATCGGCGAGGACGAATTTGACCTGATCACCCGCGCCGAGATGATCGAGATTGCTCCACAGGTTGCGTGCGTGTTCACCGGAACCGGGTGCTTTCAGATCCATCACCTTGCGGACGCGTAAATCTACTTGCGCTACATCGAGTGCGCCGGAGGTTTCCAGCGACACTTCGTAACCGGCATCGCACAGTTGCGTCAGCAGATCAAGGCAACGCTTTTGCGCGAGCGGTTCGCCGCCGGTCACGCAGACGTGGTGGACGCCGTGGTTCGCTACCTCGGACAAGATGGCCTCGACGTCACGCCAGTCGCCGCCGTTGAACGAATAGGTGGTGTCGCACCAGGTGCAGCGCAGCGGGCAACCGGTCAGCCGTACGAAGACGGTCGGCCACCCGATCGCGTCGGATTCGCCTTGCAGTGACAGGAAGACTTCTGTGATTCGCAGCCGATCGGACTGCGCGCTTGAATCGCTGCTCATCGGACTGCGCCGGCGAGGCGCGACTCAGCGCCGGGCGTCTAGCTTCAGTGCGCGAAGGCGTCCTTGTGCAAGACGCGCTGCCTGCGAATTCGGATAGCGACCAACGACATCGTTCAATGTCGATTCGGCGGCATCCCACTGCTTGGTTTCGTACTGGCAGTAGCCGATCTTGAGCAAGGCATCGGATGCTTTTGCGCTGTTCGGATATCGCGTCAGCAATGTCTCGAAGGATTCCTTGGCGACGCCGAAATTCTCTGCGGCGTAGTACGACTCACCCAACCAGTAATAGGCGTTGCTGGCCAGCTCACTCTGTGGATTCTCGTCAACAAAGCTCTGAAAGCTACGCGCAGATTCAGCGTAGCGACCATCCTTCAAGGCGGAAAATGCTAAATCGTAAGCCACCTTTTCGGCAGCTGGATCGCCAGTCACAATGCCGTCGGCCGCACCGGGACCGGTGTCGGTGAGGCCCGTATCCGTGCGCGCTGGAATGTCGTCGTTGCGCGGAATCGTCCGATCGAGCGGGCGATCAGCCGGCACGGCCGTGCTGTCATCCAGCGCGACGTCCGGCAAGCCGGCGTCTGTCGCTGGTGCAACGTTGGCGGAACCAGCACCTGAGGTCGGCATGCCACCGCCTTCCATTCGGCCAATGCGCGAATCAAGGTCGACGTATTGCGATGTGCTGGTGCGCTTGAGCTCGTCAAGCTGATGCTGCAATTCTTCGGTGCGGCCCTGCAAGGTCGCGAGTTGCGATTGCAGTGCCTGGATCTGGTTGAGCAATTCGATATTGCCCTGTGCCGCGCTCGGGCCACTGGCTTTATTTTCCAGCGCGGCGACGCGCTCGGCCAGCGACAGGCGCTGCTGCGCCTGTGCGGTTGACGCAAAAACCGCGGCGGCCACAAAGGCCGCCACGGCAGTGTTGCGTACTACATTTGAGACAGTAAGCATCAACGCGAGGAGTAAACGATTTCGACGCGGCGGTTCTTACCCCAAGCCGATTCGCTATGGCCGCGATCCATTGGACGCTCTTCGCCGTAGCTGACCACGTTCTGCTGGCTGGACGACGCACCGGCAGCGCTCAGTGCGCTCTGCACGGCATTGCCACGACGCTCGCCGAGGCCGAGGTTGTATTCACGCGAACCGCGCTCGTCGGAGTTGCCTTCCAGCGAAACGCTGGCGTCGGAGAACTGACGCAGGTATTCGGCGTGGCAAGCGATCTGGGACTGGAATTCCGAACGGATGGCGGTCGAGTCGTAGTCGAAATAGACGACGCGCTGGCGCAGGCATGCATCGGTGTCGAGATCACCACGGCTGTAGCGGCCAGCCGGATCGGTCGGCTCGGTCAAGGTGGTTTCGGTGCGTGGCGACGTGTCCATCGTTTCCTTGACTTGGGCCTTCTTGGCGCAGGCACTGGCAGCAACGACGACGGCGGCGAGAGCGATGATACGGAGCGTGTTGTTCATGAGTGACCCCTGGTAATATTGAATTGGAAAATGACGAAATTGAGAGTGGAATCGCCGGTCGAGTTGCCGATGGCTATCCGGATTTTCTAGTTTTTTGGTGATCAGCGTTGCCGAAACGGCCCCCACGCAGGCTCACGTACATCGCCATCCGCGAGTACCAGGCGCTGGCGCACCCGACCGTCGGCAGAAGCGGAATACAGGACACCGCGTGATTCGCCTGATGATGCATATAGAACCATGCTGCCGTTGGGAGCGAAACTCGGCGATTCGTCCTGGTTTCCAGGCGATATCTGCGTGTATTGACCGGTCCCACGGTCAATAACCGCGATACGATACACGTTTCCGCTGCCCTGCACCATTGCAACCTGCTTGCCCTCACAACAGATCGAGGCACGCGCGTTGTATTGCCCTTGGAAGCTGAATCGGCGCGCTTCGCCGCCGCCGGCCGAGACTTCATAAAGTTGCGGCTTTCCAGATCGATCGGACGTAAAGATCAGGCTCTGGCCGTTCGGCATCCAAGCCGACTCGACGTCGATCGCGTAGTGCTTGGTGATCTGGGTGCGACTTTTGCTGGCAAGATCCATCACGTAGATGTCGGGATTGCCACCGAATGACAGGGTCATCGCCAGCTTGCGACCATCCGGCGAGAAAGCCGGTCCGCTGTTGATGCCGCGGTTGGACGACACCAGTTGGCGCTGGCCAGTGGTCAAATCCTGCACGTAGATCGCAGAATTACCACTCTCGAACGAAACATAGGCCAGCTTGGTACCGTCCGGCGACCACGATGGCGACATCAGCGATTCAGCCGAGCGCACCAAGGTCTGCGGGTTGAAACCGTCCGAATCGGCGACCATCAATTGATACTGGATGCGCGGGCTGACGCCCACCGCCGTGACGTAAGCGATGCGAGTCCAGAACGCGCCACGCACGCCGGTCACCTTTTCGTAGACCACGTCGGCAATCTGATGGGCAATGTCACGCGCCGCAGAACGCTGGCCGCTGATTGCGCCTCCGACGATTCGCTGGCCGGAACCGACCAGGAACGCTTCGTACTCCGCACGAAGAGTGCCGTCGGCACCGTCACTGACGCGGCCAATGACCAGGTAATCCTGTTTCAGCAGCTTCCAGGTCGGGAAACGTACTTCCGACTCCCTGCTCGGAAACTCGACCACATCCTGCTTGGGAAGCGTCTTGAATTTGCCGGAACGGGCCAAGTCAGCGCGCACGATCTCGCCGATGTCGATCTCGGGCGGCGTTGAACTGCCCTGATAAGCGAACGGCACGACCGCAACAGGCAGCGCCGAAGGATTACCGTTGGTGATGTCGATAGTCAGGCCCTGCGCCGAAACTTCGCGGAAACCGAAGCAAATGGCCAGCGACAGGAAAACGAGGTGTATCAAACGTGTCTGCATGGTCTGTGGATTATCCGTCGTATTGGAAATTGAAGTTGAAAGAACGTATGAATACCGGTTCGTAACCTTGATAGGGCAGCGGTGAAGCCTTCATGACCGCCTGTTCGATGGAAGTGCGCGTCGCCTGGTCAGCGTTGCAAGGCGACGTGACTTGCGCCGAAATTACTTCGCCACCGGGAATCTGCACGATAAGTACCTTACAACGCACGCCGGGAGGAGCATTATCCGGGCGATTCCAGTTCTGCGTAACAGCGCCCTGCATCGCTGCGTAGTAGCGTGCCTCGAGACCATTATCGGTGCCGTTACGACCCGACATTGCCTGCTTGGCCTCCTGCTCGGCAACCGGGCCGGGTTCGCCGGCGATGCGCTCGGGCTTGGCGGCGGCAGCCGGTTGCGCGGCTTCGCGTTGCGCTGCCTTCGCAAGATCGGCGAGCTGCTCGGCCTTGGCCTTTTCCTTATTCAATTGCTTCTCGGCGGCCTCGCGTTCCTTGCGGATGTCAGCCAACTGCTTTTCGATCTTGGCCTGTTCCGCCTCCTGCTTTTTCTCTTCGAGCAATTCCTGCTCGCGCTTTTTCGTCGCTTCCTGCTCTTTCTTTTCCTTGGCCTGCTCCGCAGCCAACGCAGCGACGCGATCACGCTCGACGGTGTCTTCCTTGATCGGCGGCGGTGGCGCTTCCGGCGTAGGCTCGGGCTTGACTGGCTCGGGTTTCGGATCGGGCTTGGGCGGTGTCGGCTCCGGCTTGGGTGGCTCAGGTTGTGGCGCGACCGGCGGCACCACCTCAGGCTTGGGCGGTTCGGGTTTCGGCGGCTCCGGCTTCGGCGGTTCGGGAGCGGCTGGCTTCGGCGGCTGCTTGCCGCGATTGCCCGCTTTTGGCGCAGCCGTCGGCCCAACCAAGGACGCTTCGATGATCGGCCCCGGCATCACCAGCGGCTTTCGGCATTCCAAATGGCCCCATTCGGGAATCCCCATGGCGGTCAACGCACTGTTGAAGCGCTCGCAATTAAGCATGGCCAAGAACAGGAACGCGATGATGCCGACGTGGATCGCGCCCGATGCAATCAGTGCGCCTCGCCATTTGTCGTCGTGTACCACCCGCGACTTCGCCATGGCGGTCAGCGCGTTTCCTTTTGCGCGGGCTGGCTCATCAATCCAACTTTGGGGACGCCGGCCTGTTGCAACAGCACCATCGCCTCGTAGATGCGCCCGTAGTCCGCGCGCTGGTCGCCGCCTACCAGTACGGTAACGGCGGGATTCTGGCGGACGAAAGCGCCCACCTTGGACTTCAACGCTTCAGGTTCAATTGGCTCACTGGGCGACCCCTGCACGGTCAAATACAACGCACCCGTCTCGTCGACGCTTACGATGATCGGATCTTTTTCCGCCTGCAGACCTTTCGCCGCCGATTGCGGCAACTGCACGTCAACGCCCAGATTGAGCAGCGGCGCGGTCACCATGAAGATGATCAGCAACACCAGCATCACGTCGATGTAGGGCACCACATTGATTTCGGCTTTCAGTTTGCGACGCCGGCGGCCATTGCCATGATTTTGCATGTTCACTCCAACGCGCGGGTTGCCCGGACGGGGTTACGGATCGCATAACCGATATCAATCGGCACCGGTCGACGCACGCTCAGTCGTCGTCGCTGCCCGACTGACGCGCCAGAATCGAAGAGAACTCTTCGACAAACGTATCGAAGCGCGAACTGATCCGGTCGAGTTTGGTTGTGTAGCGGTTGTACGCCCACACGGCGGGAATCGCCGCGAACAGGCCCATCGCAGTCGCGATAAGCGCTTCGGAAATGCCCGGAGCGACGGTGGCGATGGTCGCCTCTTTCATCACCGCCAATCCCTGGAACGAAATCATGATTCCCCAAACCGTGCCAAACAGGCCGACGTAGGGGCTGATCGATCCGACGTTGGCAAGGAACTCCAGACTGCGTTCCAGCCGATCCATTTCGCGCGCCGCCGCCACGCGCATTGCGCGTTGCGCGCCTTCGAGCAAGGCGCGGCCGTCGTTCGAGCGACGCTGTCGGAGTCGCGCAAACTCACGAAAGCCCGCTTCGAAAATTGTCGCGGTGCCGCTCGTATCGTCACCCTTGTTGCTGACTTCGCGGAACAAGCCGGCGAGATCGGTGCCCGACCAGAAGCGTTCTTCGAATGAATCGGCGTTCTCGAGTGCCTGGTTGAGCATCGCGCGCTTGCGAAAAATGATTACCCACGAGGCAAACGAGAAACCGAGCAGGATTACCATCACCAGCTGGACCGGCAAGCTTGCATGCCAGATCAGGCTGAACATATTGAGTTCGCCATTCATTTACGTTGCGATCTCCGAAAGGATGAAGGGTGGCAATGGCCTGGGCCGGAAACGTTCCGCATCAAGACAGGCGATGCGCACGCGCGCAGCGACCCGCACTTGGGTTTCGGATTCGCACCAGAGTTCCTGGACCACCGTGAAACTGGCGCCGCGTGCAACTGTGATTCGCACGCTGACATGGAGTACATCATCGAGTTGGGCAGGCTTCAAGAAATCCATTTCCATCCGATGTACGACGAAAATGATACCGGATTGAGTACGCAATTCGCCTTGTGCGATTCCCAGCGACCGTAACCACTCGCTGCGTGCGCGCTCCAGGAAGCGGACGTGCGACGCATGATAGACGACACCGCCAGCGTCGGTGTCTTCCCAGTACACACGAACCGGCCAGACGAAAGCTGGCTTCAACGAACGTTCAGGCATCTTCCTCGCCGAACAGTTCACCAGGGTTAGAAATGGCCGTGCCTCGCGGTGCTTTCAGGCCGAAATACAGCCACGTCTTGCGGCTGACCATGCGACCACGTGCACTGCGTACGAGATAGCCTTGCTGTATCAGGAAAGGTTCGATCACATCCTCGATGGTGCCGCGTTCCTCGCTCAAGGCAGCGGCCAATGATTCGACGCCGACAGGACCACCATCGAAGTTCTCGATGATCATCATCAATAGGCGGCGGTCCAGATTATCGAAACCTTCCGCGTCGACTTTCAGCATTTCCAGCGCCGCCGCGGCAACCTGCTTGGTAATCACGCCGTCGGCTTTCACCTGCGCGAAATCGCGCACGCGGCGTAGCAAGCGGTTGGCGATCCGTGGCGTGCCCCGCGCACGACAGGCGATTTCGACCGCACCTTCTGCATCGCAGGCGATGTCGAGGATCTTCGCCGCGCGTCGCACGATCGCGGTCAGCTCGGTCGTGTTGTAGAACTCCAGCCGCTGGACGATGCCAAAGCGATCACGCAACGGCGCGGTCAGCAAGCCGGCACGCGTGGTCGCGCCAATCAGCGTGAACGGCGGTAGGTCGAGCTTGATCGAACGCGCGGCCGGGCCTTCGCCAATCATGATGTCGATCTGAAAATCTTCCAGCGCCGGGTACAGCACTTCCTCGACGATGGGCGACAGGCGATGGATTTCGTCGACGAACAACACGTCGCGCGGTTGCAGGTTGGTCAGCAGCGCAGCGAGATCGCCGGGTCGCTCCAGCACTGGTCCTGATGTCGTCCGCAAGCCGACGCCTAATTCATTGGCTATCACATGCGAGAGCGTCGTCTTGCCCAGGCCGGGTGGCCCGAAGATCAGCACGTGGTCGAGCGCCTCACTGCGACGCTTGGCCGCTTCGATATAGATGCCCAATTGCTCACGCACCGGCACTTGGCCAAGGTATTCATCCAGCCGTTGCGGCCTGATGTTGGCTTCAAGAACGTCGTCGTCGCGATCAGCTGCGGCGGAAGTGATGCGATCAGTCATGTATTGCAAGGTCGCGAAGAGTCCGACGATTATCGACGCCCTGCCCGCCTACGACCAGCACGACTTTCGGCCAGATCAGATTTCGACCTGCGTGCCCAGCTCGATCAACCGATTGCCCGGCACCTTGAAATGCGCCGTCGCTGACAAAGCATTTCGGCCAAGAAACGCAAACAGTCGATCACGCCACAACGCCATCCCGGGTCGATCAGTCGCGACAATGCTTTCGCGACTGACGAAGAAGGTCGTATCCATCATGTCGAACTGTTCGCCACACACCTCGATCCGCTGCAGGTACGCCGGCACGAACTGGTCTTCGGCAAAGCCGAATCGCAGCGTGAGCTGGTAGAAATCGCCGGCCAGCGCGTTCACCTCGGTGCGCTCGTCGACTTCGGCGTAGGGGGTGTCCAGCGTTTCCACCGTCAGCAAAACGTTGCGCTCATGCAGCACCTTGTTGTGCTTGAGGTTATGCAGCAGCGCGTTCGGTACGCTGTCGCGGTTGGCGGTCATGAAGATCGCAGTGCCTGGCACACGCAAAGGAGGATGCGCGGAAATGGACTGGATGAAGGGAGCCAACGACAATCCACTTTGTCGGATCGACTGACGGACCAACGCCTTGCCACGACGCCACGTGCTCATGATGGTGAAGACGACAACACCCAACGCCAGCGGAAACCAGCCGCCATGAGCCACCTTGTCGGCGTTGGAAATGAGGAATACCGCATCGATGACAAGGAACAGCCCGCCCAGCAATGCGACCGGGGTGCGACTCCAGCCCCAGATGCGTCGCGCCACCACCATTACCAGTAGCGAGTCGATCATCATGCAGCCGACGACAGCGATGCCGTAAGCGGCCGCGAGGTTGCTCGACGACTTGAATCCGATCACCACGGCAATGGTCAGCACCATCAGCAATCGATTGATCCACGGCAGATAAACCTGGCCAATCGTCTCCGCGGAGGTGTGCAGGATCTGCATGCGTGGCAGATAGCCCAACTGAATCGCCTGGCGAGTAACCGAGAATGCTCCGGAGATGACTGCCTGAGACGCGATCACCGTAGCAGCCGTTGCCAGCGCGATCATCGGATACAGCAGGAACTCGGGCACCAGCCTGTAGAACGGATTTTCCGCCGCTCTCGGGTCGGCGAGTACCAGGGCACCTTGCCCGAGGTAATTGAGCATCAGGCAGGGCAATACAAACACGAACCAGGTGATACGTATCGGCTTGTGGCCGAAGTGGCCCATGTCCGCATAAAGTGCCTCGGCTCCGGTTACCGCAAGGACCACGGCACCCATCGCGAACAATGCAAATTTGCCGTTATGGATAAAAAACCCCACCGCGTAGTGCGGGCTTAGCGACGCCAGGATTTCCGGGTGGCCCGCGATCGCTATGATGCCGAACACCGCCAGCACTAAAAACCACACGAAAGTGACCGGACCGAACAGCTTGCCGACCTTGTCGGTGCCATGCTTCTGGATCCAGAACAGGCCAATGATCACGACCACAGTGATCGGGATAACGAATGGCTCCAGGGACGGGGCTGCGACTTTCAGCCCCTCCACTGCGGAAAGCACCGAAATCGCTGGGGTGATGACGCCGTCGCCGAAGAAAAGCGCAGCGCCGAACAAACCAAGCGCCATGATCCACCAGCGCCCGCGCTGGTTTTTCACGCCGCGCTGGGCCAACGACATCAAGGCCACGATGCCGCCTTCACCCTTATTGTCTGCCCGCATGATGAAAATGGCGTATTTCACGCTGACTACCAGGATGAGTGACCAGAAGATGAGCGACAACACGCCGAACACGTTCTGGGGATTCACCTGCACGCCGTGCTGGCCGAAGGCTTCCTTGAATGCGTAAATCGGGCTAGTGCCGATGTCGCCGTAGACGACGCCCAAGGCACCAAAGCACATGGCCGCCAGGCCGCTGCGTTTCCCTGATTCTCTGGAATTGTTCATAGTTTTGATCTCGTTGCAAATTAGCGCAATGCGGCGCGCAGCGCCTTGCGGATTATTTCTTCAGCACTGTCGCCGGGAGCGGCGGCGTCCTTCACCAGTCGCATCACTTCGGCCGGTTTGTAGCCCAGCGATTGCAGGGCGACACTGGCTTCGCGGACCGGGTCGTTCGGCACACCCGACCCGATCGAACTGCCGACCGCACCGATCAGGCCGTCGACGCGATCGCGCAGTTCCACCACGATGCGTTCGGCCGTCTTCTTGCCAATGCCGGGAATTCGACTGAGCGCGGCCAGATCACCGCTCTGAACATGTCGCGCAAACTCGTCAACGGTGACGCCAGACAGGATCGCCAGCGCAATCTTCGCCCCAATGCCGCTAACTTTCTGCACGTTGCGAAACAGCGCTCGCTCGCTCTCATGCAGAAAGCCATACAACGCCACCGAATCTTCCTTCACCGCGTAGTGCGTGCGCAGGGTCACCTCGCGACCGATGTCGGGCAGGTCGTAAATAGTCGACATCGGCGCTTCCAATTCATAGCCAACACCGTTGACGTCGATCAGCAGCCACGGTGGTTGCTTGGCAATCAGTGTGCCCTTGAGGCGGCCGATCATCGACGACGCCATGCGGTGCGCGGAATGCCGAGCCGAGTCGTGCTCGCGCGCGTGTGCGCATGGGCCAGCGCGATCGCCAAAGCGTCAGCCGCGTCCGCCTGCAGCTTGCCGGGCACGTCGAGCAGGAGTCCAATCATGTGCTGCACCTGTTTCTTGTCCGCAGCGCCACTGCCAACCGTAGCCTGTTTCACTTCGCGAGCCGCGTATTCACTGACCGCGATCCCGTGTATGACGATTGCGCAAATCGCTGCCCCACGTGCCTGCCCCAACTTGAGCGCGGAGTCTGGATTGCGCGCCATGAACACTCGTTCGATAGCGGCTTCGTGAGGTTGGTACTCGCAGATGATCGATGATACCTCTTCGAAAATCTGCTTCAGCCGCAGCGAAAAATTTTCGTTGTCGAGCAACTTGATGGCCGCGTGGAAGACGTGCCGCGTCGCACCGGTCGCGTCGACTTCAATTACCCCGACACCTGTACACTGACTGCCCGGATCAATTCCGATGATGCGCAGCGGTGCGGCCGCCGGCTTCGGTTCTGCCAAGCCCATCATGAATTTTGATGCACGTGCATACGCGTCCGACCGAGTCGAATCACGCCGAAATGCGAGCTGTTGTGCTGACGAACATGGCCACTCCCCTACTCCACCAAACGGGCTTGCAGCGCGCGAGTGTGTAGGCCCCCAGCATTGCAGCGCGGCGATGCTACCAGTTTCGCGCCGCTGCCCACAGTGTTGCAGCATGTGCGGGACAGCTTGCCGCAATGGCGGCATAGGACGCATTCGGCGATAATTCGCACATCCCGCTTTTCCGCCCGCCAACGACCACGCCGTCGTTGAGCGCGTGCGCCCCATACGGAGTTTTCGATGCAATACATCTACACCATGATCGGCGTCAGCAAGACCGTGCCGCCGAAGCGCCAGATCATCAAGGACATCTCGCTCTCGTTCTTCCCCGGAGCCAAGATCGGCCTGCTCGGCCTTAACGGATCGGGCAAATCGACCGTGCTTCGCATCATGGCCGGCGTCGATCAGGACTTTCAGGGCGAATCGCGGCCGCAGGCTGGTATCAAAGTGGGTTATCTCGAACAGGAACCACGGCTCGATGCCGACAAGACCGTGCGCGAGGCGGTCGAGGAAGGCGTCAGCGAAGTGTTCGATGCGCAGCACCAACTCGATGCCGTCTACGCCGCGTACGCCGAGGAAGGCGCCGATTTCGACAAGTTGGCGGTGGAACAGCAGCGCCTGGAAAACATTCTTGCCGCGAACGATGCCCATGCGCTGGAGCGTCAACTCGAAGTGGCCGCCGACGCGCTGCGTCTGCCACCATGGGAGGCCCTGTGCGGTCCGCTATCTGGCGGTGAAAAGCGTCGCGTCGCCCTGTGTCGATTGCTGTTGAGCAAACCTGACATGCTGCTGCTCGACGAACCCACCAACCATCTCGACGCCGAATCGGTGGAGTGGCTGGAAGAATTCCTCGCTCGTTTCCCGGGGACTGTGGTTGCGGTCACCCATGATCGCTACTTCCTCGACAACGCGGCCGAGTGGATCCTCGAACTCGATCGTGGTCGCGGCATTCCATGGAAAGGCAACTATTCGTCGTGGCTCGAGCAGAAAGACGAGCGCCTCAAGCAGGAAGAAGGACAGGAAAAGGCACGCCAGAAAGCCATCGCGCGCGAGCTGGAATGGGCACGCAGCAATGCCAAGGGTGGTCGCAGCAAGGGCAAGGCACGTTTGGCACGCATGGACGAACTGCAATCGGTCGACTACCAGAAGCGCAACGAAACCAACGAAATCTTCATCCCGCCGGGTGAGCGCCTCGGCAATTCGGTGATGGAGTTCAAGAACGTCACCAAGTCGTTTGGCGACCGCGTGCTGATCGAAGACCTGAGCTTCGTGGTGCCAGCGGGTGCCATCGTCGGCATCATCGGCCCGAACGGCGCCGGAAAATCGACCCTGTTCAAGATGATCATCGGCCTGGAAAAACCCGACAGCGGCGAAATCCTGAAAGGCCAGACCGTGCAGATCGCCTACGTTGACCAGAGCCGCGAAAAGCTGGAAGGCAACCACAACGTGTTCCAGGAAATCGCTGGCGGCGCCGACATCCTCAACATCAATGGCCACGAAATTCAATCTCGCGCCTACATCGGTCGCTTCAACTTCAAGGGACAGGATCAGCAGAAGCTGGTTGGCACTCTGTCGGGTGGTGAACGCGGACGCCTGCATCTGGCCAAGACGCTGTTGCAGGGCGGCAACGTGTTGCTGCTCGATGAGCCGTCAAACGATCTCGATATCGAAACGTTGCGTGCGCTGGAAGATGCCTTGTTGGAATTCCCGGGCAACACCTTCGTGATCTCGCATGATCGCTGGTTCCTCGACCGCATCGCCACTCACATCATCTCCTTCGAAGGCGATTCGCACGTCGAGTACTTTGCCGGCAACTACCGCGAGTACGAGGACGACAAGAAGCGTCGTCTCGGCGAAGAAGGCGCCAAACCCAAGCGCG
>JAYUYW010000235.1:0-4829 GCA_043752325.1 Rhodanobacteraceae bacterium
CAGAAA
This sequence comes from Rhodanobacteraceae bacterium, assembly GCA_043752325.1. Taxonomy (GTDB): domain Bacteria; phylum Pseudomonadota; class Gammaproteobacteria; order Xanthomonadales; family Rhodanobacteraceae; genus Dokdonella. The sequence goes on from JAYUYW010000235.1 coordinate 7, forward strand.
ATAGTCAGGACAACGGCGTCCGAAACACAACCGCTAGAGCCCGCGGCGGCACGTGCAGTCGGGCCCACGATCACCGGCGTCATCGACGTTGCCGCTAGCGCCGACGCGCCGCCGTTCCTGATTCAGGAGTTCGCGGTTCCGGCGCCATTGAAACGTTTGTTCGATGAGTTAGTAACCACCGGCGGCTTGTTGAGCAGGCTTGCCAAGGGAGATTATTCCCGGCACTCCAAAGGAAACGGAGAACCGGATCCGCTGGCCGTCGACGCCGGCGCGATGAATCGGACCGCACTGGTCGGCCTGATCGGACACGATGCCGCCAACGGCCATCTGTCGTTGCCCTCGGACTACATTCCCGGCGGCCGTGCCGGGCACGGATCGAAGCAGGAACCATACGAGGGAAGCTTGCGGATCGAGTGGCCGCGCGCTGGAGCCGACCCGCTATTGAATGCTGCTTATGCAAGATTTGATAAACACGCAGCCACGCTGGGCAACGTCGTACCGAATCCGTTATGGCGGCCGCTGCCCAGCGCAATCGAGGCAGTGGCGACCCAGGGTTATGGCCCGACGATGACGGTTCATCCGTTGGGTGGCTGTCCGATGGGCGCCGAGTCGGCGACCGGCGTCGTCGATTCCCATGGCCAGGTGTTCGACTGCACAGCTGGGTCCGCAGACAAGTGGGAAGGCACGCTGCTGGTGCTCGACGGGTCCATCCTGCCAGCCTCCCTGGGTGCCAACCCGGCCCTCACAATTGCGGCGCTCGCAATACGTGCGATGCGTTTTTGGCGCGACCGGTGGGCCGTCCAGGGTCGTGCGGCAGCATCCGAACTCATCCCAATCACGCAGCTGCTGCACGTTCCCCTTAAATATCCTCGACCGGTCTATCGCACTCCCGCCCGGGGCATCAACACAGAAGCCAGGCCAGCAAAGGTCCAGGTGGTCGAGCGCCTGACAGGCGAGGTGCGCCTGAAAAATCAGGGCGGTAAACCGTACATGATCGAGCTGACGTTCGCCTTTGTGCCAACGACTCTCGGCGACATGACCGGGCGGATGGGTCGCGTGTTGGAAGTGGATCATCGCGACGACGCGACGCAGACGGTGAACTGCCTGCGGGTGTTCGACAAAGTTAAATGGGACATAGAACGTCTCGACCTGGCTGACGACACCGAGCGCGAAAAGACTGCTCTGGTGTCGGCACGTTTGACTGGCCATCTGCAACTGCTGGACCGTGAGCCTTCGCGTGGCTGGTGGCGTGTCGTGCGTGGACTCTGGGCTTACTTAAGAAACAGGGGCTTGCGCGACATCTGGCAGCGCTGGCGGGAGCGGCCCACGGCAACCACCGACAGGGCCGCACCGCGCGCGGGATGGCTGGCCGCGGTCGTCCAGGGCATCCGTCTTGCAAGCTTTGCCGGGGAAGTACGACGTTTCGACTATGGAATGGAGGTGGCATCGATCCTGCACGGGTCCACCGATCTGGTGCCGGTCGGCAGCGTCATCGGTGCGCACAAACGCTTTACCTACAGCCGGCGCGGCAATCCCTGGAACCAGCTGCTGTATCTGGAGCTGGTCAAATTTCCCAGACTTGCCGGGCCCGCCCTCCTCAAGCTCGATGCGAGGTTCCTTGCCCGCCGCTGTGTGGCGCTTGCGCGTTTGACCGAACAGGAGGACCAACCCAGTGCGCTGGCCGAGGTGGCCTCGTTCGGCGCATACGGACTGCGCCTGATGCTGTCGATTCATGCCTGGAGCTTCCGCACACCAGACGTTCCTGCAGCCCGCACGCCGCAACTCCAGCCCGGGCCGCTTCCCGGAATGCCGGAACCGCACGTTCGTGAAATAGAACTGGAGCCGGCGCCGGCGCCGGGGCATGAGTCGGTGCGAGTGCGATTGACCCGGTACGCCCAGCCCTACGGAGTCGAGCCTCATGAAAGCCCACTGGTCCTGATTCATGGCTACAGCGCCAGCGGCACGACCTTTGCACACCCGTCACTCAAGCCGAGCATGGCGGAATATTTTTGGAAACGCGGACGGGATGTCTGGATCCTGGACCTGCGAACCAGTGCCAGCATGTCTACCGCAAAGATGCCATGGAGCTTCGAAGACGTCGCCTGGGCCGATATTCCGGTCGCGATCGAGCACATCGTCAACCATGTCGGCAACGAAAGAGCCGGCCATTCCGCAACCGCACCCACAACCGTTGATGTGTTTGCGCACTGCGTGGGCGCAGTGATGTTGAGCATGGCGCTACTGACGGAACCCATGAAGCTCGGTGGAAACACACCTCCGCGTGAACGTCTGGAAGCACTGCGCCGTCTGCCGTCGTACATCCGCAAAATCGTGCTGTCGCAAAAGGGGTTTGTGTTGTCCTACACGGATGCCAACGTGCTTCGGGCATATCTCATGCGTTACCTGCGGCAGGTGATCCTGCCCGATCAATACCAGTTCCAGGCAGCGGCCCAGCCTTCCGCTGCCGACAAGCTGGTCGACCGCCTGCTGGCCGCGCTACCTTATCCTGTGCACGAATTTGACCGTGAGAATCCGATCTGGCCATGGATGCGAACACCGTGGACCGCCACCCGTCACCGGATGGACGCGCTTTACGAGCGCACGATGAATGTCGACAACGTTTCCGACCAGGTGCTTGAGCACATTGACGATTTCTTTGGACCGCTGAACATCGATACGGTATCGCAGACCATCCACTTTGCGCGCTACAACAGCATCACGAACGCGCAGGGACGCAACTATTTCGTGACCAAGGATGCGATCCTGCGATGGCCACGTGGCGGGACCCTGAGCATCCACTGCAGAGACAATGGAATGGTCGATCGCAATGGCTTGACGCTGATGATGAACGCCATGAATGTCGGAAAAATTCCTTTCTGCGTCAAGTTGCTCGATGACCAAACCGGACATACTGAGGTCGGCCACCAGGACGGGTTGATCGGCGTCGACGCTGAAAAAACGTTTCGGGTGGTCGATGAATTTTTTAACGATACCGAGCCTCAACCGAGTCCTGTAAAAAAATCAGAGCAGGTGTTGGAAGTGCCCTGGCGCGGGCCGCGCATACACATCACTCCGTGTGCGGGAACCGCCATGGCAAACGGCCCAACGGACCACGATGCGGGGGAGATTCAGCTGCTGATCGCCGCAGATCCAGGCCGGGCGGAAACGCAAGCTCTTGTTGTTCCGGTCGTTGTAAGCGAGACAGGATTTGAGGCATTGCCTTCTGACACGAGCGATTTCACCCCTGTTGGCTTGCGACCGTATTCAGGATGGTTGGCGCTAGCCTTGAAGCCGCACTTGCGACCTGATGCCGCGGGATACCTGGTGCTTATGCGCGCCGTGGTTCCAGGCAAGCGTGAGTTCAATTTTCCATATCCACTCAAGATGTTGTCCGAACCGCATCTGAGACGGTTGGTGGAAAGTGATGTCTTGACACTGAGCACACCCTTGGCGAGCGAGTTTGGCCAGCGAAGAGAGAATGTTGGGGAAGGCCTAGGCACGCCTGTCGGGGAAAAATTCAGGAACAACAAGCCGGCGGCTGATTTGCCGAGGCAGACGTATGCGGCCGCCTTTGTTAGTTCTGAAGCGATTTCAAATTTGCTGCCTCGGACGACTAAGCAAGACAGCGTGACCTTTGCGCTGGCAAGCTGCCAATACCCGGCCGGCATCCTTGACTCTCAATGCGCCAGCGCATCGATCGAGCGAATGGACAAGATGGTTACGTCTAGTCCCACTGACGGCGGCATCGAGGCAGTGCTGATGGTCGGCGACCAGATCTATGCGGATGCGACTGCGGGGCTTTTTGATCCGACCACAGCCAATGATCGCTACGGCCGCAGTTACGAGGAATGGCTGGGCGCGCCAGCTTTGCGCCGCCTGATGCGCCGGGTGCCCGTGCACGTGATGCTCGACGACCATGAGATCGAGGACAACTGGGAGCCGTACCGGTCAAAGCAATCCGGCAGGAACCGGGAGGCCGGGATCCAGGCTTACTGGCAGTGGCAGCGCGGCGTCGTTCAGCCAGATCCGGATGCGCCGCTGTGGTACGAGGCCGCAGCCGGTGAATTTAATGTGTTCATGGCCGACACGCGGTCGGAGCGTCGCTCCAGGCGTCCTGACCTGACGTTGGCGGGCTCCGCGCAGATCATGGGGCAGGCGCAAATGCAAGCATTGCAGCAATGGCTGCGGGACCAAAAGGCACAGCACGACATTTCAGGCAAGCCGATCCGGCCAAAGTTCATCGCGTCGCCTGCCTGGCTGCTGCCGCGACGGGTGGGCGCAATGGGCGAAGCGGAAAGCCCGGCATGCTGCGACGGGTGGGAAGGCTATCCCACGAGCATGCATCAGCTGCTGGGCTTTATTGCCATGAACGACATTCGCGGCGTGGTTGTCTTGTCGGGGGACTCCCACCTCGGCTACGTGGCGCTCGCTCGCATCCACGCTGCGAAGGCCGTGCCACCCATCCGGCTGGTCTGCATCAATGCGCCTCCGATGTATGCGCCATACCCGTTTGCAAACAAGGTTGCAGAGGACTATCTGTTGCGCGACCGGTTTTCAGTCGGCACCCACCCGGATATCCAGCTGCAGTCGCGTGCTTGGCAGATGGGGAAGGGCGATGGCTTCGTTCAAGTCAAGGCAGCACTGGAAGCCGGGCGCTGGAAAATAACGGCCAACTTTGTCGCAGCGTCCGGAGGCGAAGCGCCACTGACGTTCGACGTCAAGTAGCAGGCACGGATAATTCCGCATGTCCGCGACCTTCGACAAACCATCCCTCTGGCAACGCGCGGCACCGACACTTCAAGGATTCGACGGGCCGCTGGCGT
>JAYUYW010000236.1:0-4744 GCA_043752325.1 Rhodanobacteraceae bacterium
ATGCACGAGGTGCCGTCGGTGGAACTGCTGGAGACCCAGCTGGTCAACGCCATCGCGCCGTTCATCATCAACGCGCGGCTGAAGCCGCTGATGATGCGCACGCCGCCGGCAACCGAGCCCAGCCGCGACAAGCACATCGTCAACGTGTCCGCAGTCGAGGGCCAGTTCTACCGCAACTTCAAGACCACCCGTCACCCGCACACCAACATGGCCAAGGCCGCGCTCAACATGATGACGCGCACCGCCGCGGCCGATTACCACGGCGACGGCATCCACATGAACAGCGTCGATACCGGCTGGGTGACTGACGAGGATCCGATCGAGATCGCCACCCGCAAGACCCTGGAAGAACGCTTCCACCCGCCGCTTGACATCATCGACGGCGCTGCCCGCATCGTCGACCCGATCATCCATGGCCTCAACACCGGCCAGCACGTGTGGGGACAGTTCCTGAAGGATTACAAGCCGACGGATTGGTGAGTGGGCTGCGCTGACTTGCGCAGCTTCATGGCCGCCTGGAACTGCAGCACAAGTTCCCGTTGCGCCGCAGGCGCAAGCGCCAGGGACGCCTGCACCCGTTTGACCCAACCGGCGCCGCGCGCCGCTAGCTCATTCCATGCCGCGCTCAATCCATGCGGGTCGCGCTGCAGATGCCATTCGATCAAGGCCAGCGCCTGCAAGATGTCCTTGCCGTGTTTGGGGTGGCGTGCGCCACGCTCGTGCGCCACGATCAGCTTGTGCAAGCCGTAACGCGCGGGGTCCGGCAGGTTGACCAGCGTGGCATCGGCGCGGTCCAGCAGAACCGCCTGCCCGGGCCGATCAATCAGATAGTCGAAGAACTTCAGCGGGCTCAAGGCCACACCCAGATTGCGCGCATGCACGTCGCGGCCTGCGCGCCGCAGCACCGTCAGGAAATCGATGCGCAATGCTGAATCTTGATCGCTCATGTATTGGCTGGCGAATCCCTTGCTGCCGCCCAGTGCAGGCAGGAAACCATACTCGAGCGAAGTTAGTGCATCGTGCGCATTGGCATCCATATCCGCAGGCAATGCCACGGCGACATTGCCGCCTGGCCCGGCATGCGCAAAATCCAGATCCAAGGTGCGGGTACCGCTGCCCCAAGCCACGCCAAGTTGGTTGCCAAGCGCAAGGAATGCATGGGTGCCCACCAGCAAGCCACCGGCACGGAAGAACTGGTAGTCGGCCAGTCGCTTGACGATGCGGAAGTGCTTCGGCGGCGTCACCACGCACCCATGCGCAAGCGCAGCCGCGGCCTGCCGTGCCACCGCATCCAAAGCCGGTGCACCGCTCGCACGCGCGGCCTCGATTGCTGCAATCGCCGGTCCTTCCGGTCCCAAGTAATACTCGCGCTTGCGCCCGTCGATCTCCTTGAACGCCCAGTACGCGTAGCGCGAACCCTTGACGTTCTTGTAGGCCACCTTGCCCGTCAACGAAGCCGGCGAGCGCGAGGTCTCCGCAATCTGCACCAGCTCGTACAGCTCGGCATAGGCGGTTTGCGCGGCGGCGGGCAGTTCGCGGTGGAGGGGCTGACTGGCCATGCGCGAGTTATACCACCGAAAATGATTGGGTGGGATAACTCGTCGATTTTGGTAGTGACCGCGCTACTGCGCGCAACGGCGCGCCTCAGCCGCGCAACTTCACCTGTATCGCAAACAGCCGATCCAGTTCACGCGGATCCACCAGGCGCCATGGGTAGCCATGATTGCGAACTCGTCCGGGTGGTCTTTCCGTCATCGCGAATTCGAAAACGATGAGGCGCACGCATCGCTATTCATTACGCAGGAAATACACAGCATCCACGGCACCGTCTTTCCAAGCCATCTTTGTGATGACGTACCCGAGGCGATTGACGTAATGAATACCGGGGATCCCATACCAACTGTCGTCAACATCATCGCCAGACTCAACAATGGTCCAAACATGATTGATCGAACAATCCTTCACGTCCTTCAAATCGAATAGGCCTTCATCAGAACTTTGAATCAGCCCCCATGAAATCCAGAATTCGTCTTCGCTAATCATATTTCGTTCGCATGTCAGCGTTTTGCATCAACAAAACAATTGCGACGATGAGATTCGAGGAATTCAATGCTTGGCGAAAATCGATCTGGCAACTCAATATGCTTATCGTCGATTGGCAAAAAAACTTTCTGCAGAAATTCATCTTTCGTGGATCGAAGATCATTGGAAAGAACGATGACGCAATCGTCCGACAACGTAAACAATCCATGGTCGAATGCTCGATCATGAATCGTCGACAGACAAAGCCCATTGCTTGGATTAAGCCGATTCGATTTGTCGGTGCGCCAAGGAACAATGTGGCTGGCTACCAGAAATCTGGTGTCTGAAACGCCGGAAATGCAGCAACGAATGCGGTAACTGCTGAGAACCGCGCGACGAAAGAACTGCTGCTTGACGCGTTGTTGCACAAGCGCAGCGCGAGTGTCCCCGGTGTAATCGGTAAGCTGGCTGGTGTCCGTATGAAGCCCAGCATGCGCATCGCTATCGATGAGATTGTGTTCAGCTTGCAGGTGTAGACGCAGTCGCTCGCACTCGACTAAAAGCCCTTCCCAATCCGCATTGAACTCATCCCAGATTTCTCGATCCAGTCGCGAGGAGCCTTTTAGCCCGGAGCGGCCACTTGCCCTGATCGATGGGTCGAGACTGGCGAAGTTGACCAGCTTCATCGCCAGCGCGTCCGGCGTACGACAGATCAACTTGGCAAGTTCGATGATTTCAGGATTTCGGCTATGCAATTTGCCGAAAGGCGTCTGGCAATAGAAATGAAATGCCAGCTTCAACTGTTCGCGAGTCCAGTTGCCGGAGCTCACGAACGCATTTTTTGGAATCTCGTGCACGTCGAGCATTGGCAACCTATTCTTCGTCTTCGGCAACTTCGACATCACGCACTTTGCAACTGCTTCTACCATCAGCACAACGGCGGCCTCTCCGAAACGCGCCTTCAACGCTGCATGCTGGTACTCGATTAGTAGTGCAAATCCCCGTCGCGCTGGCTGGGACACCCGTGTCGGCTATACGAACGCCCATGACCATCCTCCACTGTTCGCAAAAACTCCTCAAACGCCAGCGCCAACCTGCAAACCTCCCGGACCCGGCGCCGCACGGCAACCCGCTGGACGCGTGGTGCGCGGACATCGATTTCATCGACCGCCTGCCGTTTGTGGTGATGATGAATGCCGCCACCGGGCTGGTGCTGCCTGGCATGGCTGCTGGCCTGAACCCGCTTGTGCGGCTTTCTGTTGTTTCGTTTATTGCGTTTATTTCGTTCGCAGGTTAGTCTTTTCTTCCGGCGCTGCCGGCATCTGGAATACCTGCCATGACCGCACTGCGCAACGAACTGCCTCCCACTCTGCCCACCGCGCAGGAAGCCGAACTGGCCCGCTCCAGCAGCCGGCTGCTGGCGGCCTGCATTGGCCGCGGCCCGACGGCGCGGCTGCGCGTGATCGACGGCGATGGCGAGATCGAAGTACCGGTATCGGCACTGCGCATGCTGGTGGACATCCTGGCCAACATGGCCGAGGGCAACGCCATCAGCATCGTGCCGATTCACGCGGAGCTGACCACCCAGCAGACGGCGGACTTCCTGGGCGTGTCGCGTCCTTACCTGGTGGGCGTGATCGAGCGCGGCGAGCTGCCGCATCACAAGGTGGGTACCCATCGACGCGTGTACTTCCGCGATCTGCTGGCGTACCGCGATCGACAGCTCACGCTGGCCAAGCAAGCATTCGCCGAAATGACTACCGAAGCGCAGCGCCTGGGCCTGTATTGACCGTGGCGAATTTCGTCGCGCTTTACGATGCCTGCGTATTGCATCCGGCGCCGTTACGCGACTTGCTGATGCACCTGTCAGTCAGCGGTTTGTATCGTGCGCGCTGGACCGAGCGCATCCACCAGGAATGGATGCGCAGCGTGGCCGCACGCCGGCCCGACGTGCCGCGCCAACGGTTGGAACGCGCGCGCGACCTGATGAACGCACATGTGCCCGACAGCCTTGTGACTGGGTACGAGCCGCTGGAAGCCCTCCTGACCTTGCCCGACCCGGACGACCGTCACGTACTGGCCGCCGCCATCCATTGCGGCGCCGGTGCCATCGTCACCTACAACCTCAAGGACTTTCCGGAAGCCGTGTTGGCGCCCTTGGGCATCACTGCACAGCACCCGGACGAATTCATCGAACATGCCATCGACTTGAACCCTGCCGCCGTGTGCAAGGCGGTGCGTGATCAGCGGGCATCGTTGAAGAATCCGCCAAGATCGGTCGAGGAATTGTTCGACACCTACCTGCAACAAGGGTTGGCCACCACGGTCGCGGCGCTTCGCGATCATGCCGAGTTGCTCTGAACGTATTGCTCTGCCCATGACCCTCCTCAGCAGGCACTGACCCGCACGCAGGGTCCTGCGCGCGTCAACCACAACACACATGGAAGCCTGCCGCGTGCCGCATCGGCATCGGATAGCCACGCATGGGTCCAGTTGCCTGACCAACCTGAACATCGAAAATTTGCATCTTGCCCACTCTCGTGATCTATTAACATCCATACAGATGGTCTAGGGATGGTATACAGATGTCCACCACAAGCCTTGAATCACGCGCCCGCGGCGGTGACACCGAAAAAATGACCATCAACCTGGGTGTGGTCGATCTGGGCCAGATCGATCTGCTGGTGCAGGAAGGCTTCTATTCCAACCGTACCGACCTGAT
>JAYUYW010000237.1:0-11517 GCA_043752325.1 Rhodanobacteraceae bacterium
ACCACTTCGGGATAGCGCGACAGTTCGGCCAGCACGATTTTTTCCTGCGGTTCGACCAGCCTGCCCAGTTGCGCTTCGCCATTGGCGCGATTCCATTCAAGCCCGCGTTCGACCAGTTGGCGACGCACGCTGCACACCCGGGCATGAGCGTACTGGATGTAGTAAACCGGATTGTCGTTGCTCTGCGAACGCGCCAGATCGATATCGAATACCAGTTGCGAATCGGATTTGCGCGCCAGCAAAAAGTAACGCGTCGCGTCGCGACCGACTTCGTCGATCAGGTCGCGCAGGGTCAGGTAACTGCCAGCGCGCTTGGAAAGTTTCACTTCCTCACCGCCGCGCATCACGGTGACCATCTGGTGCAACACGTATTCGGGATAACCCACTGGAATGCCCGCGTCCAGCGCCTGCAGGCCGGCCTTCACACGTTGCAGCGAACCATGATGGTCTGCTCCCAGTTCAGTGATCGCCCGCGTGTAGCCACGCTGCCACTTGCTGAGGTGGTAGGCCACGTCCGGCACGAAATAGGTGTAGCTGCCGTCAGACTTGCGCATGACCCGATCCTTGTCATCGCCGTACTCCGTGGTACGAAGCCATAGGGCGCCGCCGTCTTCGTAGGTCTTGCCGTGATCGATCAAGGTACGCACGGTTTGCTCGACCATGCCATCGCGATACAGCGACGATTCCAGGTAATGCACATCGAAACGCACGTCGAATGCGGCGAGGTCGAGATCCTGCTCGCGGCGCAAAGCAGCGACGGCGAAGCGACGGATGGCGTCGATGTTTTCACTGTCCGCAGCGCCAGTGATGGTTTCGCCATCCACCTCAACCGTCTTCCCAGCAAGGTAATCGCGCGCCACGTCGGCTATGTAGTCGCCGCGATAGCCGTCGGCCGGCCAGCCTTCCGATTCCGGGTCAATGCCACGCGCACGTGCCTGCACGCTGAGCGCAAGGTTTTCTATCTGCACGCCGGCGTCGTTGTAGTAATACTCGCGAACCACGTCCCAGCCGCTGGCATCGAGCAGGCGCGCGATGCTGTCGCCGATGGCGGCGGCGCGACCATGGCCGACATGCAACGGCCCGGTCGGGTTGGCGGAAACGAACTCGATGCCGACGCGACTGTTCGCTCCGCTGTCGTTGCCACCGTAGCGATCTGCTTGGACAAGGATGTCGCGCACTTCGCGCTGGTACGCAGCCGCACCCATGAACACGTTGATGAAACCGGGCCCGGCGATCTCGACGCGGCCGATATCATCGTTCGCCGGCAGTGCGGCAACGATGGCTTCGGCCACCTCGCGCGGTTTGCGCTGGGCTGGCTTGGCCAGCATCAGTGCGATGTTGGTCGCGAAGTCGCCATGGTCGCGATTACGGGTGCGCTCGACGGTGAAATCGGGTGTGCCGCTCTCGGGCAGGCTGCCATTGGCGCGCGCGGTGGCAAGTGCTTCGAGGATCAATGATCGCAGGGCGGGTTTCACGGCAGGGATTGCTTCACGGACAAGGGCTGGGCGGAACCGCATAGTGTAGCGGCGCGCCAGCCGGATACCCCGACTGCATCGCCATGGCGGTCGCCTGTCGCCTGTCGCCCGAAGCGATTAAAAGTCAAAACGCAGCTCCTTTGACGTGGTCGCTCGCGCCAGAATCCGCTGTGGATAAGTCTGTTGATGGCTTGAAAGCGGGCACGCTCGATGGGATGACACTGGCATTTATCAACCACCGGCCCAAGCCTGGATCACTCATTAAATGTTTATAAATCAATATGATGGAATAAGTCAAAACCACGTAAACCTGAACGAATGCCGCAGTTCATTCAGCATTACCCGGTGTGAATAAAAGTCTGTCGCTCGGGCTTAATCTGTGGTGATTGGCGCCGATTTTCTCCGCGCCGAACCACGGGAGAATTGCTATCGAATTACGCCCATCGGGGCTGCTTCGGTATCGCTCGCGTAGGGCGGCGAGCCGGGCCAGCGTAGCTGCACCTGCAGGTTCCAGCCGCGCGCAGCCAACTCGCGGCGACTGGCCGCGCTTGCCGCACCGGCGATCAGGACCGACTTGTGCTCGATCCGAAATTCGGTGCGATCAAAGAATTCGCCTATCTCCTCGGTCCAGCTCAAAAAATCCACCGGCAACGGCACCACCAGGCTTCCATCGGCCAGTCGCCACGTCAGTCCGGCACCAACCGGAGCGAAGGTTCCGCCCGTTCGCCCCTGTGGGTCGGCAATCAGCATCCGCAAGGCGTTGACGATGAATCGCGCTTCCAGTTCCGAGCGTGCGCCAATTGCCAGTTCAAGCAATTGTTCAATACCGCCGGCGGGCTTCAGTTCGTCAATTGCATCAACCAGGGCCAGTTTCAGGGTTGGCGTGTAGGAACCGTTTCGAATGAATTGGCGGATGACGAATTCGTCGCTGACGATGTCCAGAAGTCGCTCGCGAACCCTACCCTTGATGTCATCGGCATCCAGCGACCAGACCAGGTCGTTGAGTCGACGAGTTTGGGAGATCGCAACGCCCGCGCCACCGCTGACTGCGCCGATCGCTGCCGTCGCGGCGTAGTTGCCGCCGCTCGCAAACCAGGCAAGGCTGTCGAGCCGCACGTGAATGTATCGGTTCGACGTGTACGGATCGATGCCGAGGCGCTTGGCCAGGTCACGCTTCATCTTGCCGTAGCTGATCTGGCGCTTGCCTTCACGCATCAGCTCGGCGCCAGTGCGGTCGTACCAAGCGCGGTCCCTCTTGTGGGAATCGTCGCGGCGGCTGTCGGTCATCGGTCCATCGCCCGCCGCATACGGATCGCCATCCGAACCCATGCGACGCGCGGCGCGATCCGACAACGCCTGGGCCTGATCGCCGACCTTGACGACCCGGTTGCGAACGTATCGGGCGACGCCAGTCGAAATGCCGGCGACGGTTTTGATCGGATGCAGGAACACGTTGCCAAACGCGCTAGCCAATCCACCGAGCTTACCTCCCGCTGCAGAGAGGAATGCTTCGGACCGCGTGACCTTGTCGAGTGCTTCCAGCGCCGGCACTTCGGCGACGCGCTCGGCCAGTATTTCGACACTGTCCGCGCCGATTACGCCGGCCGTTGTGTTGATCGTGAAGTTGCCCATGTAGCCGTGCACTTCGACTCGCGGGGCTACGTCAAAACCGGGGCCGGACAACAACGATGGCTGCACCAGCGACGCGGCGTTGAGGATCGGCTCGCTTTCGCCAGCTTCAGCGGCAAATGCGGGAATCGCCGCCGAAGACATCAGGCATGCAGCCATTGCGAACGTCGAGAACGGACAACGAGTGCGCATCTCCATCCTCGGTCAGCGAACGCTGGGAATACGCAGGATGCCGCCGGGACAACGCGATCGCGAGAGCTTGCCGCAGGTGCGAGCCGACAAATCCGCATCGGCGCAGATCCGCACTTCGCTAAGCCGGTTGCCGTTGCAAGCGACCTGGATGGCGTCGCTGGAAAGCCCCGGATTGGCGTCGACGAACGCGCTGGAAATGTCGCGTGCAGACAACTGCGGCGGCGTGCGCGGTGCACGCAACGATTGCGGAACGCGCACCGACGCGAACGCGCGATCGGCGAGCTGGAAGTAGTCGTCCGGGTCGAGCGTGGTGCAACTGCCGTGGCTACGCCATTCGTGAATGATCAGTCCACGGCTGGGCATGAAGCCCATGCTGCGATCAATGGTGCGTTCGGACACGCGCTGCCGGCTGCCGCAGTTCTGTGGCCCGCTGCCGCGCTGGTATTGCGGCCACAGCCCGTGCAAGACGAAGCCGAATCCCCGCGTTCCGCATTGCTCGCGATTGTCGGGATTGAATTCGCACCAGGTCGGTGACCATGACAGCGCGATCAACCAGTAATCGAAATCACCGGGAATGGTTTGTGCTGCTGCCTCTGGCGCTGTCGCTGGTTCGCCACGTGGCGTCGGCAGCGAAGTCGATGCTGGCTTTGCCGCTTCCGGTTCGTAGGTACACGCGCCCACTCCGAGTATCACGCAAGCAACGATGGCTAGCGCGATCGATGATTGGCGCGGGTCTCGTGGAAAGTCGGTCGGCGAGGCAGTTGTCATCAATGCGGTGTTAACAAGAAGGTGGCAAGTCTGCGTAGCTGCACCCGCGACCGCAAGCGGACATAACAGAATCACCAAGGCGCGGGAATGCGCGTTGCCTACGAAACGCCCCGGCACTCTGGCACACTTCCCGTTCGTCTTCCGCACCATAGTGCCAGCCTATCCATGCCCGACAACGTCGTTCGACGCCGCTCCCCGATCCACGGAAATGGCGTATTTGCCAAGGTCGACATCAAGGCCGAAACCGAAGTCATCCAGTATCGCGGTCGCCTCCTTACCCATCCGCAGGCCGATCGCCTGTACGACGGCACCAGCGACAGTGGCCACACCTTTTTGTTTACGCTCAATGATCGATACGTCGTCGATGGCAACGTCGGTGGCAACGTGGCGCGTTGGATCAACCACAGTTGCGCGCCCAATTGCGCTGCGGCGGTGATCGAGGACGAGGACGGCGATCCGCGTGCCGACCGCGTCGTCATCGAAGCCGCCAGGAGCATCAAGGCCGGCGAAGAACTCACCTACGACTACGGCATTCGTCTGGAAGAACCCCACACGGCCAAACTCAAGCGCATCTGGGCCTGTCGATGCGGTGCCGCCAAATGCACCGGCACGTTGCTGAAGCCGAAACGCCCGGCGTCCCGTGCGTCCTGAGAGGAATGGTCGCCGGCCGCAGCGCTGGCCAGCACAGACTCGACCAATGACGAGCGTACCCAATCGCTGGTATGGCGCGTTCATCGACTGATCAAAACGCACGGTCGGGAGAACATCGGCCTGGGTCAACTGGGCTCGATGAGCGCGTGATCGGTTTGGTTGTCGGCTGGGCGCTCGGTCCGCATTGTCTAATTCCCGTCGCGTCGATCGGCGCAAGCCTTGCGATGAGAGTTCCGGTCGCGTCCAATAGCGCAGCCCCCGGCCAACCTTCCCACGCGGAGCATTCCATGTCGAAATCATCCTTGAAATCCTCGCTGCGGATCTTCTTTGCCGTGTCGTTGCTGTTGTCGATCTTCGCTTGCGGACAGAAGGGCGATCTCGTTCGCCCCGGCACGCCCGCATCTGACGCGGCCAACGCAAACCCAGCCAATCGCTGATTCGCATGGCGTGGCCGCAGTTCACGAAGATGCACGGCGTCGGCAACGACTTCGTCATCGTCGATGCGCGCGACGCGCCGCTGGCGCTGGGCGACGAAGAAATTCGTCAGGTGGCCGACCGCAGACTGGGTGTCGGCTTCGATCAATTGTTGACGGTCGAGCGCTCACCCGATCCGGATTGCGCCTGGGCCTACGGAATCTGGAATACCGATGGCTCCAAAGCCGGCCAATGCGGCAATGGCGTGCGTTGCATCGCGGCATGGCTGGCGCGTGATGGCGTTCTTGGTCGCGGTGTCGTCCGACTACTAAGTCCATCCGGCCCGATCGAGGTCGAGCTGCTGGATGACGGCCAGATCCGCGTCGATATGGGCGTACCTCAGTTTGATCCGGACTCGGTTCCGTTGCTCGCCGACGGCGAACGCCATACCTACGAGACCACCGTCGCAGGAACAAGGGTAACTTTCGCCGCCGTGTCGATGGGCAATCCGCATGCCGTGATTGAGGTCGACGACGTGGATGTCGCCAAGGTTTCCGTCATCGGGCCGGCACTGGAAAATTCCCCGCTGTTTCCCGAGCGCTGCAACGTCGGTTTCGTCCAGTTGCTTTCCCGCGATCACGTGCGACTACGCGTATGGGAGCGCGGCGTCGGCGAAACCCGCGCATGTGGAACAGGTGCCTGCGCGGCCATCGCCTGCTTGCGCCGAAGTGGTCGCGTTGACGCGCGTGTCGCGGTTGATCTCCCCGGCGGGCGATTGCGTATTGACTGGGAAGGCGCAAATCAGTCGCTGTCGATGACCGGTCCCGCTACTTTCGTTTTCGACGCGAGTTGCACATCGCCGGATACGGGCGCTGCTACTCTTTCGCATTGAGTGATCCAGCCGAAGGAAACTACCGATGTCCGAATCACCCGCCAAAGACAGCGCCACCTCGATGGAGGTTGCGAGCTATCTGCGCAAACATCCCGATTTCCTGGTCGAGTATCCCGACCTTGCGCTGTTACTGCAGATGCCGCGTGCGCAGGGGTCAGCGTCGTCGCTTGCCAGTTATCAGTTGGAAGTGTTGCGGGACAAGAATCGTGACCTTTCGCGCCGCCTGCAGGACCTGATCGAAGTCGCCCACGAAAATGAGCGACTGATGGCGCGCGTACACAGCTTCAGTCTTGGCCTGATGCGCGTGGATAGCCTGCGCGCGACCGTGGCGCATGTTGTTGCTGCGATGACCGAGGATTTCCAGACCGAGTACGTACGCTTCGTGCTGTTCCACAACGATGTCGACCTGCCGGCTGCGGACTGGTTGCTGATCGAGGAAAATGGTGCCGCTGCGATGCCGGCGTTTCTGGAATTTTTCGCCACCGGCGAACCGTTGTGCGGTCGCCTGCAACCCGCCAAGTTGCACGCGTTGTTCGAGAATCGCGCCGGCCAGGTTGCATCGGCCGCACTGTTGCCGATCGATGGCCTCGGCATGCTGGCCATCGGCAGCAGCGACACCAATCGTTTCCACCCAGGCGTCGGCACGGTGTTCCTGAAACTGATCGGTGAATCAATCGCGGTCGCCTTGCGGCGCTACTGGCGCACGCCGTGACCGAGTCGGCGCGCAACGACTGGTGCGATCGCTTTCTTCGCTACCTGCGTGACGAGCGCCGCTATTCGCCGGCCACCATCGACCACTACGGGCGTGGCTTGGCGACACTCGCAGCGCATGCGGAAACTCTTGGTGTCGTCAATTGGAAGGATTTGCGCGGCGACAGCGTGCAAGCCCTGTTGGCGAGCGAGCATCGGCGCGGACTGGCACCGGCCAGCCTCGCCGCCTTGTTGTCGGGCTGGCGAAGTTTTTTCCGTTGGCTGGCACGCGAAGGCGAAGTGAGCGTGAATCCCGCCGTCGGCCTGCGCGCTCCGAAAAACCGTCGCAAGTTGCCGCAGGTGCTGGACGCCGACGAAATGGCGGCACTCGTCGAAGTGCCAACCGACAGCCCCGAAGCCATCCGCGACCGCGCCTTGCTGGAACTGCTTTATTCCAGCGGACTACGCGTATCGGAAATCGTGAGCGTGCGCTGGATCGACCTTGACCTTGGCGACGGCCAGTTGCGCGTCACCGGCAAGGGCGGCAAAACGCGCATCGTCCCGGTCGGCCGCAAAGCACTTGAAGCGCTGGCGAACTTGCGCGACCAGGAAACTCCGTCAGCGGAATCGACCATATTCACCGGTCGCGGCGGCAAACCGCTGTCGACGAACTCGGTACGTGCTCGGCTTAAGCTTCGCGCCAGCGAGCAAGGCATCTGGAAGCGTGTTTATCCGCATCTGCTGCGCCACTCCTGCGCCAGCCACTTGCTGGAATCGTCTGGCGACTTGCGTGCGGTGCAGGAACTGCTCGGCCATGCCGACATCGGCACCACGCAGATTTATACGCATCTGGATTTCCAGCACCTGGCCAAGGTGTATGACGCGGCGCACCCGCGTTCCAAGCGTCGCGCCAATGGATGAGGGTGTATTCGGACAGCGGCACCAATTCGCCCTTTCGCACGCGTGGACCGGGCCGTAAGCTTGGCGGCATGCAGACGACGAATAACCGGTGAGTTCAGAACGCATATACCTGAAGGCGGGCGCGCGCGTGTTCGACGCCGGCGACGAACCGACCGCTGCATTCCTGATCGAGAGTGGTCTGATCGAAATCAGCGTCGATCACGGTGGCGTGCGCACGCCGCTGTCGTTGCTCAGTGCCGGCGAAATGTTTGGCGAAATGGCGGTGATCGGCAACGAGTTGCGCGGTAACTCTGCTCGCGCGCTGGAGCCCGCCGTGCTGGTGCCGATCGCGCGTAACGAATTCGTGGAACGGCTGCGTCTGGCCGACCCGGTGGTGCGCGCCTTGCTGATCAGCCAGGTCAGCCGCTACCGCTCGGAAATCGCGGCGTTGACGGGCACCCGGATCAGCCATGTCGGTGTGCACGGCGATGCTGGCGCACTCGACAAGATTCGCCTGGAAAGCGAATTGCGCGGCGCACTCTACAAGAATGAGTTGGAGGTCCTGTTCCAGCCCATCGTCGACATCGCCAGCGGCGCCATCGCTGGCTACGAAGCGTTGACGCGTTGGCAGCATCCCGAACGCGGCGAAGTGCCGCCGACCGAATTCATCGAACTTGCGGAAGAAACTTCACTGATCCTGCAAGTCGGTGACTATGTGTTGACTCGCGTCTGCGAAGCAATCTCGCAGCTGAGTTCGGCCCACGCAGAGCCGGTTCCATTCGTGGCGATGAACGTGTCGTCACGCCAGATCGCCGACCCGGGTTTCGTTGAGCGCGTCCTGCTCACGTTGCGCCAGTATGACGTCGCATCCGACCGCATCAAGCTTGAGGTTACCGAGAACCTCGCGTTCGACCATGCCCGCCTCGCCAACCTGATCAAGCGCTGCCACGCAGCCGGCGTGCACGTGGCGCTGGACGATTTCGGCACCGGCTACTCCAACCTCAACCTGCTCGCGTCGCTGCATTTCGACCAGATCAAAATCGACCAAACCTTTATCCGTGCGCTGGACCACGAACGCACCGCTGCACTCGTGAAAACAATCGCCACGATGGCCAAGGACCTTGATTGCGACCTGATCGCCGAAGGCGTCGAAACCCCAGCGCAATTCCACGCATTGCGCGAACTGGGCTGTCGCTACGCGCAAGGCTGGCTGGTCGGGCGTCCAAAGCCCTTTGGCGATGTCATCGCGGCGAGTGGATTGGAAACGGCGAGGTAAACCGCGTCTCATCTACGGCAAACCCTCTCGCAGTCCGTCGACAAGTCTGCCGTCCTACATCATCGAATGCAGGCCGAACATGTTGCCTTCGGTATCGAAGGCCAACACGATGTAGCCGTATTCACCGATGGACATCTTCTCGCGCTCGACGCGCCCACCTGCCTATGCGACGCGGCTGCCTTGCTCGGCGCAATCCTCGCAGCTCGAAGCGAAAGTCGCCGAGCGCGGCGATCTAGTCGTCAATCTGTTTGAGCGCGGCCTCTTCTGAAGTCAAATCGGACTTCTTCATGTTCTCTCTCTTGGCGGGCATGAATCCGCTTTCGGTATTCAGACGATACCAACAACGAGGCGTTCGCCGGGCTCAAGATCAGGAAGTCCGACGGCACCGGGATTATCGTCGACAGACAACCCTCGCGTCGGAATTTTGACTTCCAATGAGTCGAACGCCGCGATATCCAACGAAAGGTTCGCGATGGCGGCCTGGTCGCCCCGCTCACGGCAGTAGATCAATCCCGAACGGCCGCATCAGCATTGCGAACAAGCCGAACGCGATGATTGTGATGACAACACAGGCCAGAAGTGACAGCCAGAAACCAAATCGTGGCAGCAACAGCGGAAAAGCAAGGAACATCGGCAGTGTTGGTACCACGTACCAGAACGTGTACCAGGCGTGGTTGGATATCTTCACCTGAGGTTGCTTCTCCACGTACAGCCAGATCAGCGTGAGTAAGGTCACCAGCGGCAACGCGGCAAGCAAGCCGCCGAGCTTGTCACTGCGCTTGGCCGCCTCGGACACGATGACGATGACCGCAGCAGTCAGCATGTACTTCGTTATCAGCCAAGCCATTGTCGCCTCCAGTAGTTGCCCTACCGTGCACCATCGCCAGACTGGCCACTGTTCCCGACAGGACAGAGATTTACAACTGTTGCCAGGCAGTCCTGACGCCAAAAAGATGGATGACGCCGATACCCAGACAGATCGCCGAACTCACGATCCAGAATGTCACGCTGTTGCCAGGGAAGTACGGAACGATCACGATGAAAGCGAGCCCGCGCAAAATGTATACGGCAGTGATGGCGCACAACAGCCAGCGCAGGAACGGCAGGCGCGGGATGACGCCAGCACCGGAGAACGCATACAGCGACCAGACGGTCAGAATGCTGGCGATCACCAACGCGGCGACTGTTGGATACCAATGTCCGGCAGCCGCCATCCGCGCCATGCGTTCGCCAGCGCCGAGGTAGCGGAACCACGACGCCCCGAAGGCGATACAGCCGAGATGGAACAGCGCAGCGATAGCGCTCAGGGTTCCACCAGCAAACAAGTATGGATTGACGATTGTGTTCATGATCGTTCCTTCGGGAAAGCGACGTCGTGCTTAAGCTGAATAATGGTGACGGTCACTACAACGCTCCGCGATCAAACACCACTTTGGGACAAGGCTATTGCGCCAATTGCCAACAGCACGATCCACGACAGATGCTTCCCACGGGTGATGATCAATGGCAGCAATCCTGAAGCAAGGCACGTCCAGCCTATCGTTCGAAGCACGGTAGCTTGATCCAACGCACCGGACGATGCCTGCCAGAGCAGCGCGGCGAATCCCCACAACGCAATCGTGGTGAGGTGCCACGCGAAGCGCAGCGTGCGGGTTGTGAATTCGGTCCCGCCGAACAGGATCGGCAGGTTATCGCGTCGAAACAGGCGCGTGAGAATGTAGCGCTCGCCGAGCACGGAATGGGCAAGGCCCAACGAGAATCCCAGTAACGCTGCCAGCTGCAAGAGTTTCATCGTCTACCGTACCGATTGCGTTTTCAGACTGTGACGGAGGGTGCCTGGCAGCGTGTGATGCATGCCCGCTTCCGGCTGTTCGGGCGTTGTATTGCCGACAGTGCCGGAGCTGGGCCGCGTCCAGTCAATTTTGGATTTCACTGAAGAAGCGTCGCGATTGGCGGCGGGTCGCTTGGCGCAAGGAGCTGATTCGGTTTTCATGGGTCGTCTCCGTGTAGCCGGTTGACGCCCCAACGCCGGCAATCGTGCAAGTCAAGATGCCGACCCCCAAACGACCGAAGCTACCAGTGTCGCGCCCAGAGCAATCGAAGACACGCCCCGCAGCTTGATGTAGCGCAACGCCTGCGGAACAGCACGCTGTGCAAACTTCCGATGCCAACGCCATGGCACTACGAACATGACCAGTGACGTGACGATTAGAATCCAACCGAACCCGTGGAAGATCGGTGGGTGAGGCAGCGAGGGCGAAGTGTGGACCAGCGACGCATCAACCCGCACCCAAAGTGCCAACTCCAGAGTCAGGCCCTAAGAATCTTCTCCATCGCCTTTCCCTTCGCCAGCTCATCGACGAGTTTGTCCAGGAATCGGATTTTCTGCATGAGCGGATCGTTGACATCCTCTACGCGGATACCACACACCACGCCCGTGATCAGCGACGTATTCGGATTCATCGCTGGCGCTCGCGCGAAGAATGTTTCGAATTCGTTCTGCTGTTCGATCTGCTTGTCCAGAGCGGTCTGGCTATAACCGGTCAGCCAACAGATGACCTGGTCAACTTCGTCTCTTGTGCGACCCTTGCGCTCGGCCTTCTGAACGTACATCGGGTACACCTTGGAAA
>JAYUYW010000238.1:0-4702 GCA_043752325.1 Rhodanobacteraceae bacterium
TCAGGAAGGTTTTCAGATCGGGTTGTGTGGCGCAGAGTGCAGGCTGGCCGCCTGGACAAACCGCGCGCGCCGTCCTCAGGGCCGTCCGGGCATCACCCCATCGTTTGAAATCAGAATGTTGGGGCCGAACTGTCTTCCTGCAACCCAGCGTTGCGCCGCCTCGACAGACGGCCAGTCTGTTTTCGTCGACGCGCCTTGATCTGCGGGAAGACAGTTCGGTGACGCGTATGCGGGGTTGGTAAGAGCATCCTCAAGTGATCGCGGACTCGATTTCCTTAGGCAATCGGCTGGTGCGCAGGAACTCAATGGCCGCTACGCATAGCGCTCCCCAGCCCATGGCGAGTGCGTAGCCCGCGCAAACATCGCTGACGAAATGCACCTGCAACAACACTCGACTGCCGCCGATCAGCAAGACCATCGCGATCGCCACAGCGAAAACCAGCCGGTGCCAGCGCGGTGCAAGCAGCACTACCAGCACGTAAGCCAGCATGCCGTAGAACATCAGCGATCCCGCGGCATGACCACTCGGAAAGCTGTAACCGGTTTCGATAACCGGGCCATGGTCGTGGACCGGTCGTATTCGCTGGAAGTGGTCCTTGCCGACGCGGATCAGCAGTCCATTGCCTAGCATGCTCAATGCCCAACCGCTGGCCAGTAATGGTCGCCGCAAAAGTAACAGCACGATCGCGATCAGCACGCTTGCGATCACCAGTTCGTGACTGCCGCCGAAGCGCGTGATGGTGGCCAACACGTTCAGGATCGCGGGACCGAGCTGCGCTTGCACGGCGTCGGTTATCCGCTGGTCGAACGCAACCAGGCGGCCGTCGGCTTCGATCGCGAACGCCAGTGCAGAGAACACCACCGACGTAATGATCGCGATCGCAAAGCCGTGACTGTGGCGCAGTATCGGCACGGGTGCTTCAGCATCCCACGGCTTGCGGGTGCGCCAATGCAGCCATCCGCCGACGGCAGCTACTGCCAGTACCACCATGAAAAACGATGCGGCATGCTGGTCGGACCAGGTCAGAAGCGGTTCCAATCCCATCATCTATCGATCAAGCAAAACAGGCGTGGTTGCGACGCGGTGAAAGGTATCGGCGCCGACCGTACGATCCCAGCGTTCGACCAGACATTGCGTCGGCGCGCTACGGTGGATTACGTTGACCGAGTTGTCCGCCCCGGCGCGCACTCGCGCTGAAACGGCCGTGCCTGCCTGGATGATCCATGCATCACGCTCAAGGCCCGGATGGCACTCGCGCAGTGGGCGCACGAACGGTACGTGGATGTGGCCACCGAGGATCAGGTCAAGACCCGCTCGACTCCATTCGCGCACAGCATCGGCATGGCCGATCAGCAAGTTTTCTTCGTCTTCCGGCAGCGTGATCTGCGCAGGCTGATGGGTGACGACAACGCGCAATTGCCCTGCGCTCGCTTGCGCCAAGTGTTGCGCGACGCGCGCAATCTGATTCGGATCGACCTCCCCATCTTTGTGCCGTTCCGGTCGCGCCGTGTTGACGCCGATTACGAGGAGTTCGGGCGTTTCGAACACGGGTTCCAGATCGTCGCCAAAGCAGCGCTTGTAGCCTGCGAAGGGCCAGAGGAATCGCGCGAACAAATTGATTAACGGAATGTCGTGATTGCCCGGCACCGCCAGCAGTGGCGCGTGGAGACGATCCACGAACGCACGTGCCGCCGCGAACTGGCGGCGTCGCGCACGCTGGGTGATGTCGCCAGACAGGATGACGAGATGAGGCGACAAATCGTGTGACAGCCTAACCAGCGCATCCACCGCGCCATCACGTTCGGTACCGAAGTGCGTGTCAGAAATGTGCAGGATGGTCGTCAAGCGCGCACCGCTGCTTCGCCAGGTTGCGGCACCAACAGCTGCAAGGCATCAGGTAGCGCCTCGAACGTCAGCGGCGCGTCCATTCGCGAAATTTCGCCATCCAGCGCCATCTTCAAGCGACCTTTGTGACTGCGCGAATTGACGGTCATGCGCCGGAAGCCGAACGACTGCACGCGCTCTGCCTCGCCCAGTTTGCCGAGTGCGCCGCGCAGTATCAGGCCGATCATTTGTAGCTTACCTACGTGCTTGAGGGTGATCGCCACCAAGTGGCCGCTAGCGATGGTGGGCGCTTCGCCGATTCCAATCATTTCGAGTTGCAATGCGTTGTTGGCGACCACCAGGGTCGGCGTGCGCAACTCGCGCGTTGTGCCGTCGGCGTCGGTGATTTCCAGTCGCAACGAATGATAGCCGCGCAGCAACGTGGTCAGCCCTGAGAAAAACGCGACAAACCGGCTTCTTCCGAATTGCTTCTTCCACGCTTCACGATCTTCGAGCACCTGCGGATACAGCCCGACGCTGGCGTTGACGACGAAGATTCGACCGTTGACTCGCGCGACCTGCACCGGAACCAGGCGACCATGCAGCAGCACGTCAATTCCCTCTTCGGTCGTCTCGGGAATGCCGTGGGTGCGTCCAAAGAAATTGAACGTGCCTTGCGGCAGGAGCGCGAGTGCCACCTTGTGCTCCAACGCTGCCGCCACGACTGCGTTGACGGTGCCGTCGCCACCAACGGCGACCAACTGTGCTTCCCAGTCGCGAGCCCGTTTCGCAGCTTTGCTGGCGTAGTCCTGGATGCGCGAAGTGTCTTCTATGCCGACGAACTCGACATCACAGCCTGCTTCGGTAAGGCGATTTTCGATGCTAGCGCGCATCTGCACACCATCGTTGCTACCCGACGCGGCATTGATGACGACGACGTAGCGGTTTGGGATGGTGTTATGTGTCTGCACAAGGTCGCTCGGTTCGCGATGGACGGCTATGTAACCCGACGGCGGTTGAACTGCACGGTAATCGAAGGTCGGCCGCGCAGGGGTCAATCGCGATGCGACGCGCTGCGGTCCCGTCCCGCCCCGATGCGCCGGTCGAGCGAGCCAAACAACTTCTTGAAAATACGCGAGAACTTGCCACGCTTGGTCTTGCGCAGTTTTTCTTCTTCGCTGGTCAGCCAGGCGACTTGAATCACTCGCCGCTCGCCTTCGTGTGGAAGATGGCCGTGGAATGAGTTGTCAGCGCGGCCGAACACAACGAAATTGCCATACAGCGGTTTAATTTCCGGAGACAGCAGGGCGTCGATGTCGTCGATCTTCGACAGGAATCGCAACGACCCGCCAACGTTGTCCTCGGGCCACGTCTCGTTGAGATAGATCAGCGCCGTCGCGACTTTGGATCGGCTATCGGTATGAATGGTGCCGTGACGTAGATTCAGCAGCCGGCACAGCGTGACCAGGGTTGGGTACTGGCCGAGGTGATCGATGCCCAGCTTCTCGCCGATGCGATTTGCGAACCCCTGCGAAGTAATTTCCTCGACCAGCGCGTTCACCGATGGCCCGCAATCCGCCGCGTCGTGAGGGAAGAAGCCGGCGCTTGAATAGGCCGGAAAATCGTCAGCGAGTCGCTCACGATCGGCGTCTGCCAACACCCCTCGCGCGATGAAGAACGCAAACGGTTCGCGCTGTAGCAACGATTCGTCGGCGTCGAATGCGGCATCCTGCAACAGTGGTGTGACATTGGGCGACTTCACGTCGGCTACAAAACCTTCTCGGATTTGCGAACCTGGGCCAGTTCGACCCGGGCAAGCACCGCTTCTCGGCGTGCTATGTAGATGCTGGAGCCGATGATGATGAGCGCACCGATTGCGGTATAGCGATCCACGGTTTCGCCGAAGATCGCCCAAGCCAGCACGGTCACCACCAGCAACTGGAAATAGGACAACGGCGCGATCAGTGACACATCAGCCAGCCGCAGCGCACGTGTCCAGAAATAGTGTCCGCCGGTGCCGAGAAGGCCCGACAGGATCACCCAGATCCATATCTGCGGCTGCGGCCATTGCCAGACGGCGAGCGCGGGAATCAGCGCGAGTGGCACCCAGATGAACGTGGTCAGCAGGACGATGCGATCAGGCGGCTCGGTGCGCGACAGGAACTTTATGCTGATGGTGACGATGCCGGAAAGTGCCGCCGCCATCACGGCGATCATCGTGTTAATCGAGAACGTATCGGCGCCCGGCCGCATGATGATGAGCACGCCGAGGAAGCCGAGTCCAACCGCCGTCCAGCGGCGCAGGCGCACAATCTCGCCGAGGAACAACACCGCGCCGATGGTGACGAACAACGGCGTTGCATACGACAGCGAAACCGCTTGCGCCAATGGCAGATGCACGATCGCCCAGAAGCCGGCCAGCATCGCGAAAATGCCGATTAAGCAACGGGCGACGTAGTAACCCATCTTGTCAGTCTTGAGGAAACCGAAACCGCCGTTGAAGTACACCAGTGGCAGCGCAAAGATGGCGCCAAAGAAGCAGCGGAAGAAGGCGATCTCGAATGCATGCAACTGGCTTGATGCCAGGCGAATGCAGATGGCCATGCAGGCGAATAGAGTTGCGCTGGCAATCATCAGAAGCGCGGCGCGCAATGGAACTGCGGCGGTCGCGGATTCGATGGGCAAGTCAGGTTCGGTCACGGAACAGTAGCCAGTGCAAAGTGGTAGCGCCATGATAGCGGCCCGCCTGGGCTGCCGCCCGCCGCACTAACCGTGCTCTACCGATGGCCCGGACACGGCTGCGGTCGTTTAACCTACCCGCGTGTACTGATTGGGAAACCACGATCACCGTGCAATTCGTTGTCGCCATTCCGGCCC
>JAYUYW010000239.1:0-25402 GCA_043752325.1 Rhodanobacteraceae bacterium
GAGGCATCCGCGGATCAAGTCCGAGGGCAGGCTCGTTCTGCTCGCACAGAAAAATAGCCAAGAAACGCTTGCCGATTCTGGCGACAGCCAATGGCAAGAGCAAATCGACAGCAGCGTGATAGCCGTCTAAACGGCTATCACGCTACCCCAGAGGAACAAGCCAATCGTCAGTTTTCGTAGGCAGTCGGTATAGAGTCGAAACCACTCTGGTAGATCAAGTCGGTCTGCGGCGCCAGCACCGCCGCTTCATAAGCTGACGGGGTACCCGACTGGGCGACGTGCAGCGAAGCCATTCCCGCAATTGGCGGCACATTCGCAACGAACGAAAAGCGAAACATCGTGCCCCAGTTCAACGGGTTGATCACGGGCGGTGTCTGAGCCGGCGGTGTGGGATTTACCGGTGCCGTCCAGCTCACGGAATTGCCCGACGTTGCAGCCGTCCAGTCGTTCGACGCCGTCTGATCGCCATCGCTGAAACTGATGGCGCTGATGGTTACACCCGCAGACACGGGCACGCTGAACTGATCGAATCCGTAGTTGTGGATCACACGCAGGTTCGGCGCGGCGCCACTGGTCACGGCACGGGCGAAATCGAAGTTCATCACCGCGAAGTCGTAACGCCAGTTGCCGCCGCCGAGATCGAATGCCTTAACGGCAACCTTGGTGTGGCCTTCCGGGCTGGCGATCTTCGTGTTATTCGCATTCGCCGGCGGCGTTACGGGATCGACCCAACGATCAATTGCGCCGCCGAGCCGGTAGTTGGTGTTGCCGGTGATGGAATAGGTGGTGGTGCCCTTGGTAAATCCGACGGACTTGGTTGCCATCGAATTGTAGATGTTGACGTCTTCGCGGGCGAGGTACCACGATTCGAACAGGTATGTTGCACCCGGCGTCGTCAGGTCGGTTTCCAGCGAGACCATGCGCTGCGAGTACGAAGTGTTGCCCGATGAATTGGAAACGCCATCGCAGTTGGTGTCGTAGATCGAACCACAGCGACCCCACTCGTTGGTGGCTGGGATGATTTCCGAACGCGGTCCAAGGTCGTTGCTGCTGTCGTTGTTGCCGGTCCCATACGTATCCGTGCAGCCACGAGCCAGGATGTGACTGTTCGGGGCCGGATCCAGGCAACCGCCGTTTGTCGTCAGAAACGCATGCTTCACGCCCGACCGGCCAACCTGGTCGATGCTGCCATCGCTGTTAAGTCGGTAAAGGTTCCAGATCAGGTAGGGATGCTGGTCGTTGTTGTACGGCGCAAAGTTGCCGGTGAATTTCTGGTGCCAGGGAATATCCGCCGTGTACAGAGCGCTGCTGGTGCCCAGTGGATCGCCGGGAATCGTTGGCGCGAGTGTTCCATTGTTGACGTTATTGCGCAGGGTGGACGACGGAGTGAATACAACTTGTCCCGCTGTCGAGCCGGTCGCGCAGCCATTGCAGCGCGTGAACGACGCGTTGAACACCTGCATGAACAGGTCGGCCTGGTATGTGTTGCCATTGGGTGCCGCCTCACCATGCCAGTGTGTCGCGATTCCTTCCGGTGCCTGCCCACCGCTACCGGCGGTCACGATTTCGCTGGTCAACTTCACGTCGGCAACGGGCCAGTCGGCGGCTTCCGGATGGCCAACACGCGTGGCCAGTTCCGCGCTGATGCGCAAATCCGCCGCTTGCACCGCTAGCGTCTTGTTGTCGTCGATCAGTTCGTACATCAGTCGGTCAATGTAGAACCAGGCCTTGCCATCACTGCCGACCAGCTCAAGCACCAAGTCGTCATTCGCTTTTGGACGCAGGCGGAAATCGGTCAGGTCGACCTTGCTGCCATCGTTCAAGTCAAGCACATAGCCGCCACGCGCCTGCAGTGAGCCGCCGGTAATTTCCGACAGGTTGCCGTTCTGCGCATGGAACTCCAGCGAACCAGCGCGTCGAACGTCAAAACGCTCATGCTCACGCGCGCTCAAGCCATCCAGCTTCTGCTTCGGTGCTTGCAAGGTGATGCCAAGCGCTTCAAGCAACTCGCGATTCCAGCGCACACCCACTTCGCCCCCCCAGGCGGACCATGAAGAGGCGGTCGTCTGCGTTGAGTTCGGAGCGGTCGCCGGTGTGGCAATGGCTGTTGACGCAAACATCAAGATCGAGCCAGCCAGTGCAAGTCGTGCGAAAGGAATCGTGTTCATGGAGTGCCTCGTTACCTATGGTGGAGTCAATGAATTATCGGCGAACTTCGATCAATCGAAATCGCCGCGAAAGATCGGCCAGTCACCTATCTGAGTGATGGTCGGGCCTGCCTGCTTGCAGACCATGGAGTTCTGCGGTTCGCAACTCGCACCGGAACAACCCGGTGGCCAGTCGGTACCGTTCACATCGCGGGCGCTGGCGCGATACCAGAAAACCACATCCTTGTCGTCGATGTTTTCATTGTTCGAAATATTGCCGGGAAGGAAGGCGCAGTCGCTCAGACTGTTTGTAGTCTTGTCCGCGTACTCTCCATTCTTGAAAAGGCTGCCAAGCACGTCAACGGTATGAAAGTTGCGCGCTGATTGGTTCGGCGGCGTGTAGTCGCCCGCACCCGAGACAACCCGATAGCCGAATGCTCCCGGTTTCGTTGTAATGACATCCCAGAAGGTCGGGCCACTACTTGGACCGCCAGTCAAGCTACGCAGCCCAGTGAATTCGGTGGTCTGGGTTACATTGTTGGCCTTCATGGTGTTGTTGCCGGTGCCGTCGATATCAAAATCCCAACGCCAGTAGTTATGG
This sequence comes from Rhodanobacteraceae bacterium, assembly GCA_043752325.1. GTDB lineage: Bacteria > Pseudomonadota > Gammaproteobacteria > Xanthomonadales > Rhodanobacteraceae > Dokdonella. The sequence goes on from JAYUYW010000239.1 coordinate 2,749, forward strand.
TGCCAATGTGTGAGGTTGTTGTTTGTCCCGTTGTTGTTGCCGAAACCAAATTCTGGCTGGATATCGCCGTTAGCCCAAAATACGTAGCGACTGGTGTACTGGTACCAGGCTGCCGAGTACTGCGTGGTCAGGACGACGTGGTCGGTCTTGTCTTCGATCGCGACGCCACCGCTCGCGCCAATGCAGTTGGGCGACGTGAAACTGGTACCCGGCGCGCCGGTGAAAGGACAGTTTCCGTACGACGCTGTCGCGGCTTGGGATACGTCACAACTGGTCGTCGCGTCGAACCCAACAGGAATTCCGAGCTGGTTTCGCACTGGCGGGCTGGCGACGAAGTTTGCGTCGGCATCTTTCCAATCGCGGTAGCAGGTGGAAACGTTGCGATACTCCGCAAAAAGGATGGGCGCATGCATGCGCTTGGCGACGAGCGTGCCGCGATAGTGAATGTCACGAAGCTCCAGCCCGGAACCTTGGGTATGGACGCTCTGACTCGGCTTCACCCAGCACATTTCCCAGATCGAGCCCGTCGCCGGCCACTTCAGCAGGGTGCCGCCAGCGACCGCGCAATTTGCACCAGCGGCTGACGCCGAGTTCGCGAACAGGCTGCCCATCATCAACAACGGCAGCAGAATTAGCTTTGCATGTTTCATCAGTGTCCCCGGATATCGGTTAGTTGGAAGTGATCGGTTGAGGTGAGCGGTCTGGTTCATAAAACGGATGGATGACTCGACGACTAGCCAGATCGACGATGGAATGGGCAACGTGGCGTTGGCCATCGTCACCTGCGGAGACAATCACATGGACGCAGCGCGAACGCTCGAAGCAATCAGGGTCGCTGGGTTCCAGATAGGAAAAGCCAGCGTAGAAATTCAGCTTCGGCGTGCTGAGCAGGTCCTTCAGTCGCGCGTCTTCACGCAGCAACGCTACAGCAAGCTCCACTTCGCGGTCTGACAGGTTAAGGGTTTCCGCGGGTTTGTCGGTCTTGCTGATCAACTTGCCGGTTGCAAGTTCGACCACTGTTTCGCGGACGACGCCCTTGTCGTAGTCCCAGCCGTATTCGACGACGATGGGAACGTTCTTCTCACCGTAGGTGTAGAAATCCTGGTAACGACGGATCGCCACGTAAGCCGGTAGCTGGATGTCTTTCGATGCAAGGTCGGTGCGCACGTTGCCACCACCCGTTCCGCCGGAACTCGACAGCGGCGTCCACTGCCAAGGCTCAGCTGCTGTGGCGCTGCTCTGTGCGGATGTCTGCTGTGAAGTCGGTGACATTGCGCATCCGAACATCCCCAAGGCGCACAGGCTTGCCGCAACAATCACGGAATGGCGCGCGCGCGCCAGAACCCTTACGAGCGGATGAATTTTCACGTAGCGCATGGTCGAATCAATTGGGCGTTGAGGCTGAGGATGCGTTGCCCGTGATCTCCGGCGGAGATTTGCCGTATATCGGGTCCGACCACAACTGGAACATGAAGGCACCACGCGACAGTCCCTGCGGCCCAACATCGAATGGACGATCCGGGCCGCCGCTACACATGGTGTTCTCACTTGGCGTGACCGGGACATTAAGCGCCTCGTCACGCAGGAATTCAATGTATTCCTTGCTGGAAATCTGGAAGTTCAGCCGCGAATCCACCACCAACGGTCGCGGGGTATTGGCTGGCAGTGCGAACGTGTAATTGGTGACGTCGTAGTTGACCAGCGTGCCTGATCCAGGTGATGTTTCAGGGTAGGAATAGGCAACCGGACGAAGCTCATCCCCATTTGGATCGCCCGGTGTCTTGGGACGGAAACCAAGTGGCGGAATGCGGTTGTCCTTGGCGATGCAGTTGTTCAACACGAAATGGAACTGCTTCTTGCCTGCAACTTCGGTTTGGCAGAACGCCGGCGGGGAAGTGTTCCAGATACCCTGCAACGTCTCGTACACCTTGGCCTGCGGGTCTTCGGTGAGAATACCGGTAACCGGGTCGTAGGCCGCGCTTTCTGCGACCAGCGCGTTGTTGATGTCGCGCACCTTTACGTTCAGCCACATGCGGCGGCCTTCGGCATAACCGGTGGGCAGCTTGTGTCCGCTGAGGTTGGTCACCTTGACCCTGACGGTTATTGAACCGGTTACGCTTGCCGTGGGCGCCGTGTAGGCCGTGATCGAAGTTTCGGTGAGCGCACCGCTCACCAGCATCTGCCTGGCGAGCGCGGTCGTGCGGTCGTAGTCCGCTTCGCGGTCCAGACCGCTCGGCCCGCCATACAGACTCTTGATGATTTGCGGCACCCAGGCATTGGCGCCAGCAAACTCGTGCACCGGCAGGTTGCCGGTGCGCGAACCAGCGGGATTCTGCTGGCAAGCCCTCGCATTCGGATTTTCCGAAATGCGCATGTGGCAGCTTTGACAGGTCTGCGCTGTCGCTGTAGCGGGCATTCCGGGCAACGAGGAATCGAAACCGTTGCGGAAGATCACATCGGCGAACGCACTCTGCTTCCACTCGCTGTAGGTACGCTCGATCGGCATTGGGCGTGTCGTGGTGACACCGCCTTCCAGGATCAATGTTTTGAGTGGCCCAGCGCTGGTGTCAGGCGTGCTGACATCGTGGCAGCTCGCACACAGTTCTGATTGCTCATGGAACTCCGATTTCTTCCAGCCGTGCGGCGCTTCGAGCATACCGTTGGAATACGTATAGGGACCGCGGCGACAAGGGCCGCCATACGAGCTTCCGTCGGGGTTGGTGCACGTAGTCGCGTTATCGATCCACGCGTTCGCATTGCCAATCAATGTCGGCTCGCCATTGGGACCATTCGGCATCATGCGATGACAAAAGTGGCAGGTGACGCCGGCGTAGTCGTTGTTCTTGTAGTCGGGACGGTCGTATTTGCCAACCAAGGCGCAACCGTTGGGACCGGCGGCACCAACCATTCCACCGTTGCCGTCTTTCTGGACTCGACCAGCAAACCAGCCAGGCGGCGTGTGGCAGCGAAGACAATAGTCGCCGACGCCAGGCACATCCTTGTTGGCCACGTCCAACGCTGCCCAGAACAGCGGATCGCGCATCGCGTTGGCCATCATCGACCCGCTCCACGAGTTGTGTGGAAAGTAACTTTGTTGCCCTGGTGTATAGCCGTGATGGCAGGAGGCGCAGCTTTCTGGATCCTCGAGGCTCCAAGCCAAGCCCGGCTGCGTGCCATTCGGCGTGAAGTCGAGTGCTCCCTTTGGCGCCAGCAACGCCGACACGTCGAGCCAATTTTCGGCCGCCGTCACGCTAGCCGGGAAGAGTACGGCAATAGCGAGGACGAGCGCGAAAATTTGACGCGATAAATGCTGGATCATGGGCTCGAAGGCAACAACCTGATTGAGCGAAACGGGTGTCCCTGATTGGATCAGACAGGCCTTGCGGACTGTCGATGGTCGGCAGAACTCCAACTGCCAGACCTCATGGGCGTTACGCAGCCTGCCCCGTCCTCTGAATTTAGCACACGTGGCGACAAATCATCAGCGGAAATGGCCCGATTTCCCGGAGATCGTCATGTTTTTAACAATCGGGCGCGCTCTTGCCTGGGACCGCGCATTGACAAAATCAACCGTGCGTAACCAGCAGCCGCTCGGCGATGCGTCGATAAATGGGCGGTAGCCGTTGCAGTTGTTCAATGGGGACGCACTCGTCGACCTGGTGGATGCTTGCGTTGTTCGGCCCGAGCTCGACCACTTCCGCGCCGAGCGGAGCGATGAAGCGTCCATCCGATGTGCCGCCGCCGGTGCTGCATTCCGGCTCGATGTTGCAGTGCTCGCGAATGGTTTCGATCACTGCCGTGCGCAGGCAGCCGTCGGCGGGCGACAGGAACGGCTCGCCGGATAGCCACCAGTCGAGTTCAAACTTTACCGCGTGTTTTTGCAAGATCGCATCGACGCGTTTGCGAAGGCTACGCTCGGTTGACGCGGTGCCGTATCGAAAATTGAAGTTCACCTGTGCGTCGCCCGGGATGACGTTATCGGCCCCAGTGCCGGCGTTGAAGTTGGATATCTGGAACGAGGTCGGCGGGAATTCCGGGTTGCCGTTGTCCCAAGTTGTGTCGCTGAGTTCGGCCAGTGCGGGTGCGAACGCGTGGATGGGATTGTTGGCCAGTTGCGGATAGGCGACGTGGCCCTGCACGCCGATCACTCGCAAACGACCGGTCAACGATCCACGCCGGCCGACGCGGATCAGATCGCCAAGCTGTAGCTTCGACGACGGCTCGCCGACGACGCACCAGTCGATGTTCTGGCCGCGCTCGCGCAACGCCTGCGCGACGCGACGCACGCCATCCTTGCCGATGCCTTCTTCATCCGAGGTCAACAGCAAGGCAACGGTGCCGTCGTGATCGGGATGACTCGAGACGAAATCCCTGAGCCCGATGGTCATCGCGGCGACGCTGCCTTTCATGTCGGCCGATCCGCGACCAAACAAGAGACCGTCACGCAGCGTTGGCTCGAACGGAGGCGAGGTCCAGCGCTCGACCGGGCCGGCCGGCACCACGTCGGTGTGGCCAAGGAAGACCAATACCGGACCACCCTGCCCGTGCGTGGCCCAGAGGTTTGCGACATCGCCAAAGTTGAGTGCTTCACAATCGAAGCCGCTGGCCGCGAGCTGTTCGGCGATCAGGCGCTGGCAACCAGCATCATTCGGCGTCACCGACTCGCGACGGATGAGTTCGCTGGTGAATTCGATAACGTCGAGCATCTGGGTGGAAGGCCTACTTGGCGAACAGCGCGCTGTAAAGCTTGTCGTTGAAACCGGTGTGGATGCGACCGTCCTGCAACACGGCCACAGGGCGTCGCACCAAGGCAGGATATTCGCGAATCAGCAACAGCCATTCGGCGTCTGAACCCGGCGTTTTTCGCGCGGGCGACAGGTTGCGCCAGGTCATGCCGCTGCGATTGACCAGCTTGTCAAATCCACCAAGTTGCGCAGCCCAATCTTTCAAGGTGCTCGCGTCAACGGCATGCTCGCGATAGTCGAGGAATTGATGTTCGATTTCATTGCGCAGTAACCACTTCAGCGCTTTCTGGCAAGTGCTGCACTTGGTCAGCCCGTAGAGCGTGATCGTCATCGCGGTCAGATCTCGCCGCCGCGTTTGCGCACGATCGTCATCGCCATCTCCAGCGACTGCTCGTAGTTGAGACGTGGATCGACGTTGGTGTGATAGGCACGTGCGAGATCGGCTTCCAGAAGATCACGCGCGCCACCCATGCACTCGGTGACGTTTTCGCCTGTCAATTCCAGGTGCACGCCACCCAAGCGCGTGCCGCAGGCGGCGTGAATGTCGAACGCGCGATCCAGCTCGCCGCGGATGTTGTCGAAGCGCCGCGTTTTCACGCCATTGCCGACCGTTTCGGTATTGCCGTGCATCGGGTCGGCGCACCACAACACCTTGTGGCCAGCGCTCTTGACGGCATTGAGCAGCGGCGGCAATGCGGATTCGATGGTCCTGATACCCATCCGATGGATCAGAGTCAGTCGGCCGGGTTCGTTTTCCGGATTGAGCACGTCGATCAGGCTTAGAAGCTTGTCGGCACTCGCGCTCGGGCCAACCTTCACCGCGATCGGGTTGCGGATGCCACGAAAATATTCAACGTGCGCGCCATCCAGATCGGCGGTGCGCATGCCGATCCACGGGAAGTGCGTGGACAGGTTGAACCAACCCCATTGGCGTGGAACCTGGCGGGTCAGGCCTTGCTCGTAGTGCAACAACAAGGCCTCGTGTGCGGTGAAGAAATCGACGCGCTGAAAATTGCCGATCTGCTGACCGGTCAGCGTTTCCATGAAGCGCACGGAGTCGCCAATCTGGTCGACCATGCGTCGATAGTCTTCGGGCTTGATCGAGTGATTGACCCAATCCAGATCCCAGTATTCGGGATGGTGCAGGTCAGCGAAACCACCGTCGATCAGGGCGCGCACAAAATTCATCGTCATTGCCGATCGGGCGTGCGCCTTGATCAGCCGGCGCGGATCGGGCAATCGCGCTTCGGCGCTGAATTCAGGCGAGTTGACGATGTCGCCGCGATAAGAGGGCAAGGTGAAGTCGCCGCGCGTTTCCAGATCAGTCGAGCGTGGCTTGGCGTACTGCCCGGCGAAGCGCCCAACGCGAATGACCGGCAACTTCAGGCCATGCACCAGCACCAGGCTCATCTGCAGCATCACCTTCAACCGATTGGTGATGTGCGGCGAAGTGCAGTCGGAAAAATTCTCCGCGCAGTCACCGCCTTGCAGAAGAAACCGTTTGCCGTCGGCGGCTTCCGCCAAGGCCTGCTTGAGGGTGAGGACTTCCTGCGAGGTGACCAACGGCGGCAATTCGGCAAGTTCGCGCAAGGTCGCGTCCAATGCGACGACATCAGGATACGTCGGCTGCTGCAATGCCGGCTTCGATTGCCACGAGGTTGGCGACCAATCCTTTGCCTCGCGCTCCGCCTGATTGGGCACGCAATGGATGGGCGCATCGTGGCGCTGCGTCGATAAGGTCATGCGAGGTGGCTCCTGTTGCACCGCGTCATCATCGGCGCTGTGCACGGCGGGAGCAAGTTTCAGCGCTGGAGATCCGCGGGTATGCGCTTGCGCGACGCAGCCCAGATCGCACCAAAACTCAGCGCGATGAAGAACAGCAGGGTCCAGGCCGGCATCGACAAACCAAGGAATCGCCAGTTCACTTCCGCGCACTCACCGGAGCCGGTGAAGACCAAGTCGAGAACCTTGGAAAACGGGAAGGCGTCGAGCATGTAGTTGAGGCCCGGTCCACAGGCTGGAACTTCACTCGCCGGCAGCGATTGCAAATACAAGTGGCGTGCAGCTACGCCAGCGCCGGCAATTCCGCAAATCGTAACCAAGGCCCCATACACCCAACGGCCACTTCGCGCTGGGTTATGCAAGGCACCAGTCAGGAAGAACAAGGCCATCCCAATGAACGCCAATCGCTGAAAGCTGCACAACGGACATGGCTCGACGCCCATCTGGTATTGCTCGAAGAAGGCATACGCCATCAACGCGGCAACCACTAGGACGCCAGCGAAGAACTGGGCGCGGAACGACCAACAAAGGGGATTCGGATTCATCGAGGACGACCTTCAACGGGATGGATGATTGACGATGCAAGACCTGGTGGGTGCGCGTCGGGTTCCCGACATGGTTACGAAGGTCCAGAAAAGCAAACGGCCCCGGTCAACGCGTGACCGGGGCCGCAGTGAAGCAATGCAACGAGAAGCTGAGGCTTATTTGGCGGCGTCGTCGGCTTCGACCGCTGCCGGACGATCAAGCAGTTCGACGTACGCCATCGGCGCATTGTCGCCGGCGCGAAACCCGCACTTCAGGATGCGCAGATAACCACCCGGACGTTCGCGGAAACGCGGGCCGAGTTCGACGAACAGCTTGCCGACGGCCTGCTTGTCGCGCAGTCGCGCGAAGGCCAGGCGGCGATTGGCAACGCCATCGACCTTTGACAGTGTGATCAACGGTTCGGCGACGCGGCGCAGTTCCTTCGCCTTGGGCAAAGTCGTGCGGATCAGCTCGTGCTTGAACAGCGACGCGGCCATGTTTTTGAACATTGCCTCGCGATGGCTGCTGGTACGGCTGAGTTTGACTCCGGATTTACGGTGGCGCATGGTGATTTAGTCCTGTCTCAGCCGAGCTGCATGCCGTGCGAAATGCCCGGCGGCGGCCAATTCTCGAGTTTCATTCCCAGCGACAGGCCGCGCTGTCCAAGCACATCCTTGATCTCGGTCAGCGACTTCTTGCCGAGGTTGGGAGTCTTGAGCAGTTCGACTTCGGTGCGCAGCACCAAGTCGCCGATGTAGTAAATGCTTTCCGCTTTCAGGCAGTTGGCTGAACGCACGGTCAATTCCAGATCGTCGATCGGACGCATTAGGATGGGATCGACGCCACTCGTGTCCTTGTTGGCGCTCTCGCTCTCGCGACGGGTGAAGTCGCCGAAGATCGAGATCTGGTCTTGGAGGATTTCGGCAGCTTTGCGCACCGCTTCGTCGGCATCGATCGCGCCGTTGGTCTCGATATCGAGGATCAACTTGTCGAGATCTGTGCGCTGTTCCAGTCGCGCGCTGTCGACCTGGTAGGCGACGCGGCGAACCGGGCAATACGAGGCGTCCAGTTGCAGGCGACCGATTGGACGAGCTTCGTCGTCGGGAAGTCGACGCGCCGTAGCCGGCTCATAGCCGACGCCGCGAGCGATCTTCAAGCGCATGTTCAGCGACACATCCTTGGTAAGCGTGCAGATCACGTGCTCGGGATTGACGATCTCGACCGAGTGATCGACCTTGATATCGCCAGCCGTAACGACGCCCTTTCCCTTCTTGCTAAGGGTAAGTGTCGTCTCGTCATGGCCGTGCATGCGGATCGATACGTCCTTGAGGTTCAACAACACCTCAATGACATCTTCCTGCAGGCCTTCGAGCGTCGTGTACTCGTGCAGCACGCCATCGATTTCAACTTCGACAATGGCGCAGCCAGGAATTGACGACAGCAGTACGCGACGCAGCGCGTTGCCAAGTGTATGGCCAAAGCCGCGCTCCAGCGGTTCGACGGTGACTTTTGCGCGGTTGAGGCTGATGCGCTCGACCTGGGTACCGCGAGGACGCAAAACGTTTGTGGATCCTGTCATGTAAAGCACTCCGCGAAGTCCTGAAGGACTTCTCAAGATTCACTCTGATGGAAGCCGGCCGGAAGGCCGGGCCTCTTACTTCGAATACAGTTCGACGATCAGACTTTCGTTGATGTCGGACGGGAGATCGGCGCGGTCAGGGACCGACTTGAAGATACCGCTGGCCTTCTTGGCATCGACTTCGATCCAGCCGGGGATCAAGTCCATTTCCTGCGACAGGGTCAACGACTCCTGCACGCGCAACTGAGCCTTGCCGCGCTCGGTCAGACTGACTTCGTCGCCGGCCTTGATCTGGAAAGATGGCAGGTTGACCTTCTTGCCGTTGACCAGGATTGAAGCGTGCGAAACCAACTGACGGGCCTGGGCGCGGGTAACCGCGAAACCCATCCGATAGACGACGTTGTCAAGTCGCGTCTCCAGCAGGCGCAACAGGTTTTCACCGGTATTGCCTCGGATGTGCGACGCCTTTTTGTAATAGTTGGCGAACTGGCGTTCGAGAACGCCGTAGATGCGACGCACCTTCTGCTTCTCGCGCAACTGCACGCCGTAGTCCGACAAACGACCACGCTTGCCGCCGGTGGCGCCATGCTGGCCGGGCTTCTGCTCCAGCTTGCACTTTGAGTCGAGCGCGCGCGCCGGGCTTTTGAGACTAAGGTCTGCGCCTTCGCGACGGGCTAGCTTGCACTTGGGTCCAATATAACGAGCCATTGACGAATTCCTTTAGACGCGGCGCTTTTTCGGCGGACGGCAGCCGTTATGCGGGATGGGCGTCACATCGATGATATTGGTGACTTTGAAGCCGAGGTTGTTGAGCGAACGCACGGCCGACTCGCGGCCAGGGCCGGGACCCTTAATGCGTACTTCGACGGTTTTAACGCCGTAGTCGGCGGCCACGCGGCCAGCCTTCTCGGCAGCCACCTGCGCGGCAAACGGCGTGGATTTGCGCGAACCACGAAAACCCGCTCCACCCGAGGTTGCCCATGAAAGCGCATTGCCCTGGCGGTCGGTGATGGTCACGATCGTGTTGTTGAACGAGGCCTGCACATGGCAGACCGCGTCGGTGACAACGCGCTTGATCTTTTTCTTCGGCTTGGCGACCGGCTTATTCATAATGATTGTCCGGTTGGTTTACTTACGGATGGCACGACGCGGACCCTTGCGGGTACGAGCGTTCGTGCGGGTGCGCTGACCGCGCAATGGCAGACCGCGGCGATGGCGCAGGCCACGGAAGCTGCCGAGATCGATGAGGCGCTTGATCGACATGCCGACTTCGCGACGCAGATCGCCTTCGACGATAAACTTGGCGACTTCGTGACGGATCTTCTCGACTTCCGCTTCCGCGAGATCGCGGATCTTGGAAGCCGGATCAACACCGGCTGACGCGCAGACTTTCTTCGACCGCGAGCGACCGATGCCGTAAATACCTTGCAGTCCGACCCACACATGTTTGTGGACCGGCAGATTAACTCCCGCGATGCGAGCCATGCCTTGCTGTCTCCGAAACGCCGACCACGCCAGAATGGCGCAGTGAACTTACTATTATAAACCGCCCCGGTGCCTCAATGGAAGCATGGGACGAACCATTTGGAACTGGACCTAGCCTGGACGCGCTGCGTCGGCGTGGTCTTCGACCTATCAACGACCGCGCAGGTTCGCCTTCTTGAGCAGGCTGTCGTACTGATGCGAGACTAGATGCGCCTGGATCTGCGCGATGAAGTCCATGACTACGACCACCACGATCAGCAGCGAGGTGCCACCGAAGTAGAAGGGCACATTCCACGCGTTGCGCATGATGTCAGGGATCAGACAGACAGCGACCAAGTAGAGCGCGCCCGCACCGGTCAGGCGCGTCAAAACGCCCTCGATATAGTCGGCGGTTGCCTTGCCCGGACGGATGCCGGGGATCAGCGCGCCGGAGCGCTTCAGGTTGTCAGCAGTTTCCTGGGAGTTGAACACCAGAGCCGTGTAGAAGAAGGCAAAGATGGCGATCAACAAGGCGAAGATGATCATGTGCAGCGGTTCGCCAGGGCCCAGCGACTGGGTCAGGTTCTGCACCCAACGCACATCGGATGAACCTGCGAACCAGGCTGCCATCGTTGCCGGAAACAGGATCAGCGACGAGGCGAAAATGGCCGGAATAACACCCGCCATGTTGATCTTGAGCGGCAGATGCGAGGTCTGATTCTGGTAGGCCTTGCCGGCGCCGCCTTGACGACGCGCATAGTTGACGGTGATGCGGCGCTGCCCGCTTTCGACAAACACGACAAAGTACGTCACCGCAAGCACAACCAGCAGGACCAACAGCACCTTGATCCACTCAAGCTCACCACTTTGCGCCATGCCCAGCGTCTGGACGACGGCGGCAGGCAGTCCGGCGACAATGCCAGCGAAAATAATCAGCGAAATACCGTTGCCAATGCCGCGCTCGGTGATCTGCTCACCCAGCCACATCAAGAACAACGTGCCGGCGGTGAGACCAACTACAGTGGTGAACACGAAACCAGGACCCGGGCTGTAAACGACCGCCTGCTGGGTCTGCAACATCGTCGCAACACCAAACGACTGGAAAATCGCGAGTCCGACCGTACCGATGCGAGTGTAGGTTGTCAGCTTGCGCCGACCCGACTCACCTTCTTTCTTCAGCGCGATCAGACTTGGCAGCACTGACGAAAACATTTGCACTACGATCGACGCTGAAATGTAAGGGATCACACCGAGTGCAAACAGCGAGAAGCGCGACAGCGCGCCACCCGAGAACATGTTGAACATGTCGAGCAGGCCGCCGCCACTTTCGATGAGACGCGACATGGCTTCCGGATCGACGCCGGGCACCGGAATGAACGAGCCGAACCGGTAAACAATCAACGCCATCACGACGAACGTGAGACGCTGCTTGAGCTCGGTCAGCTTGCCCAAGGACGCAAGCGCATTGGACTGCGAGGCGGCCACCAGTTACTCCACGCTGCCGCCGGCCGCTTCGATCGCCGCCTTGGCACCAGCCGTTACCGCCACACCGGTCAACTTGATCGCGCGCGTGACTTCACCCTTCTTGACGATCTTCGCGCGCAGGGCGCGGTTTTCGACCAGTCCCGCGGCTTTCAGCGCAGCAAAGTCGATCGAGTCTAGATTTAGTGAGTCGAGCTTGTAGAGCAGCACTTCGCTTACCTGATGCTTGGTGCGCGAGCGAAAGCCGATCTTTGGCAACCGACGCTGCAACGGCATCTGGCCGCCCTCGAATCCGGCCTTGATCTTGCCCTTGCCTGAGCGTGCAAACGAGCCCTTGTGGCCGCGACCAGCGGTCTTGCCGAGGCCCGAACCGATGCCACGACCGACGCGGGTGCGCTCTTTGCGGGCACCGTCAGCAGGCTTGAGAGTATTGAGACGCATAGTGATTCCTTGGACAGTTGACGCTTACGCGTCCGATTCAACGCGGACCAGGTAATAGACCTTGGCGATCAGGCCACGCACGGAAGGCGAGTCCTTGAGTTCGCGGACATCATTGATCTTGCGAAGTCCCAAGGCGCGCACGCTGAGGCGATGACGCTCTTGGCAACCGTTAGTGCTCTTGACGAGTTTGACGCGAACCATCTTCTGATCAGCCATTGCCGAGCACCTCGTCCACGGACTTGCCACGCTTGGCCGCGATGCGCTCGGGCGAAGCCATGGAAGTCAGGCCATTGATCGTCGCACGCACCAAGTTGATCGGGTTGCGAGAACCAACCGCCTTGGCCAACACGTCCTTCACGCCAACAACTTCAAGCACGGCGCGCATCGCGCCACCGGCGATCACACCAGTGCCTTCAGACGCAGGCTGCATGTATACCTTGGCGGCACCATGGTGTGCCTTGACAGGGTGGTATAGCGTGCCCCCTTTGAGGTCGACATGGACCATCGCCTTGCGGGCGCGCTCCATGGCCTTCTGGATGGCTATGGGCACTTCGCGCGCCTTGCCATAGCCGAAGCCGACCTTGCCGTCGCCATCGCCAACCACCGTCAAAGCTGTGAAGCTCATCTGGCGGCCGCCCTTGACGGTCTTTGCGACTCGATTGACTGCAATCAGCTTCTCGAGGAGGCCGTCTGCACTTTCGCGATCATTACCCGACATCGTTTGTCTCCTGCCGCCCACACAAAGGTGATCCGGACTTTTGCTTGCGGCATGTGCCGCTTGTAGTTGTATGGAACTGGATAAAACGCCCGGATCGAGACCAACGCCGCGACCCGGTCAGATACCTCTTGAATCAGAACTTCAGCCCAGCCTCGCGTGCGGCATCAGCCAAAGCCTGGATCCGACCGTGATACTTGAAGCCGGAACGGTCGAAAGCAACCGAGGTGACACCTGCGGCGATGGCGCGCTCGGCAATTGCCTTGCCAACTGCAGCGGCGGCCGCCTTGTTCTTGGTGCCTTCGAGGCCTTCGGAAACTGACTTCTGCAAGGTCGACGCGGAAGCCAGCACCTGGTCGCCGTTGGGGGAAACCAACTGCGCATACAGATGCTTGCCGCTGCGATGTACGCTCAAACGCACGGCGCCGAGCTTGCGGATATGCATGCGCGTCGACTTGGCGCGGCGCAACCTGGAATTGTTCTTGATACTCACGTGATTTGCTCCGGAAAGCTGAAGTGCCCGAGTTAGGCCTTCTTGGCTTCCTTGATGGTGATCTTTTCGCCCGAATAGCGGACACCCTTGCCTTTGTACGGCTCCGGCGGACGGAAACCGCGAATCTTCGCTGCTACTTGACCGACACTTTGCTTGTCCGAGCCACGAATCCAGATTTCAGTCTGAGTCGGCACTTCCAAGGTGATGCCTTCTGGCGCCTTGAACACGACCGGATGCGAAAAACCCAGTGACAGGTTCAGATCCTTGCCTTGCAGGGCGGCACGGTAACCGACTCCAACTAATTCGAGCTTGCGCGAATAGCCTTCGGTAACGCCGATCACCATGCTGTTGATCAGCGCACGGTTGGTGCCAGCCATCTTCACATTGTCAGGATTGCTCGCGCTCATGCGGATCTCGCCACCTTCGATGACGACATCAACGCCCGGCAGCGATTGCTGGGTCAGGGTGCCCTTGGGGCCCTTCACGGTAACGAGGCCAGCTTCAGCCTTGACCTCGACGCCCTTGGGAACAACAACTGGTTTCTTTGCGACGCGTGACATGGTAACTCCCGGATTGATCAGGCCACGAGGCCGATGACTTCGCCACCGACTCCCTGCTTGCGCGCTTCGACATCGGTCATGATGCCGGCAGACGTCGACACGATGGAGACGCCAAGGCCGCCCAGCACGTTCGGCAGCTCGGTCTTGCCGCGATACACGCGCAGACCGGAACGGCTGATGCGCTGCAAGCGCTCGATGACAGGTTTGCCGTCGTAATACTTCAGCGCAATCTGAAGAACGTGCTTGTTGTTCTCGATTGCGTTTACCTGGAAATCGGAAACATAGCCTTCTGCCTTCAACAACTCCGCCAGCGAGACTTTCACGCGCGACGAAGGCATTGAAACGGTACGCTTGCCGGATGCCTGCGCATTGCGAATGCGCGTAAACATGTCGGCGATGGGATCAGTCATGCTCATAAATAATTTCCTGTAGTGGCACCGATATCCGACGACTTACCAGCTGGCCTTGCGCAGGCCTGGCACGTCGCCGCGCATCGTTGCTTCACGAAGCTTGTTGCGGCCCAAGCCGAACTTGCGATACACACCGCGTGGACGACCCGACAGTGCACAACGGCTGCGCTGGCGCGAAGGGCTGGAGTCGCGCGGCAGCTTCTGCAGCTTTCCCGATGCGTCCAGCTTGTCTTCGTACGATGCGGTCTGGCTACTGATGATTTCTTTCAGTGCGTCGCGCGTTGCGGCGTACTTCTTGACCAGCTTGGTCCGCTTGATATCGCGGTTGACCATTGATTTCTTTGCCATGAATACGTCGCCTGATTAAGTGCGGAACGGAAAGCCGAAGCCGTCAAGCAAGGATTTCGCTTCTTCGTTGGTACGTGCGCTGGTAGTGATCGCGATGTCCATGCCGCGCATGGCGTCGACCTGGTCGAATTCGATCTCCGGAAAGATGATCTGTTCCTTGACGCCCATGTTGAAGTTGCCACGGCCATCGAACGAACGCGCCGAAACGCCACGAAAGTCGCGCACGCGCGGAAGCGAAACGTTTACCAGGCGATCAAAGAATTCGAACATCGTCCGGCGGCGCAAGGTGACCTTGCAGCCAATTGGCCAGTTGTCGCGAATCTTGAACGTGGCAATCGACTTCTTAGACAATGTGATGATCGCTTTTTGTCCTGCGATCTTGCCCATTTCGGCAGCCGCGTTCTCAAGGATCTTCTTGTTGCCGACTGCCTCACCGACGCCCATGTTGAGCGTGATCTTGGTCAGGCGTGGTACCTGCATCACGTTCTTGTAGCCGAAGCGCTCCATGAGCTGCGGCACGACGGTTTCCTGATAATGCTTTTCAAGACGTGTCATGACCTTGCTCCTCAAATGTCGACGACTTCGCCGCTCTGGCGGTAAACGCGAACTTTGCGGCCGTCTTCAAGAGTCTTGAAGCCGACGCGTTCGCCCTTGCCACTGGCAGCGTTGAACAACTGGATATTGGAAAGGTCGATCGACGCCTCACGCTCGACGATTCCACCAGGCTGGTTGGCCTGCGGGTTCGCTTTGGTGTGGCGCTTGATCAGGTTGATGTTCTGCACGAAGGCGCGATCGCCCGCGACGCGCATCACTTCACCGCGCTGACCCTTGTTTTTGCCGGTGATCACGACGACCTGATCACCCTTGCGAATACGGTTCATGGCTATGATTCCTGTTACAGCACTTCAGGCGCTAGCGAGACAATCTTCATGAACTTCTCGCCGCGCAATTCGCGCGTGACCGGTCCGAAGATGCGGGTGCCGATCGGCTCCTGCTTGTTGTTAAGCAGGACGGCAGCGTTGCCGTCGAAACGTATCAACGAGCCATCCGGGCGACGGACACCCTTGCGGGTTCGCACCACGACGGCGTCGTAAACCTCGCCCTTCTTCACCTTTCCGCGCGGAATTGCCTCGCGGATCGACACCTTGATGATGTCGCCAATGTGCGCGTAGCGACGCTTGCTGCCACCGAGCACCTTGATGCAAAAGAGCTCGCGGGCGCCACTGTTGTCGGCTGCGGCCAGGGTTGTCTGCATCTGGATCATTGTTATCGCTCCTTATGCGGACTTACTGGGTTGCCCGCGTCACGACTTCGACGACGCGCCAGTTCTTGGTTTTGGATATTGGACGACACTCTGTGATGCGGACGACGTCGCCTTCGCGACAATCCCCTGCTTCATCGTGTGCGTGCACCTTGGTCGAACGGCGGATGATCTTGCCGTACAGCGGATGCTGTACCTGGCGTTCCAGCAAGACCGTTACCGTCTTAAGCATCTTGCTGCTGACTACGCGCCCTTCGGCGGTACGTAGCGATTCTTTGTTGTTGTCGCTCATAAAATGACAGTCCTTACTTCTGTCCGGCGCCGAGCAGGGTTTTTACCTGCGCGATTTCGCGTTTGACGCGGCCAATCTGGTGGCTCTGGGTGAGTTGACCGGAACCCTTCTGCATGCGCAGATTGAATTGTTCGCGGCGCAATTCGCCCAAGTGCTCGGTCAAGTCCGAGGACGATTTCTTGCGGAGTTCGTTGAGTTCCATCACAGCACCGTTCGGGTGACAAACTGGGTCTGCACCGAGAGCTTGGCGGCAGCCAGGCGGAATGCCTCGCGTGCTTCGATCTCCGTGACACCCTCGATTTCGTACAACATGCGGCCGGGCTGGATCGGCGCGACCCAATACTCGACATTGCCCTTGCCGTTGCCCATGCGGACTTCGATCGGCTTCTGGGTAATCGGCTTATCCGGGAAAACACGAATCCACAACTTGCCACCACGCTTCACAAATCGAGTGATGCAGCGACGTGCGGCTTCGATCTGACGCGCCGTCAGGCGACCATGGGTGATCGCTTTCAGGCCGTACTCGCCGAAGCTTACCTTGGTCGCGACGTACGTCAGACCGCTGTTACGGCCCTTCTGGACCTTGCGATACTTGGTGCGTTTAGGTTGCAACATAGCTCGTTACTCCTTACTTCGCAGCGCGACGCTGATTGCCACGATCTTCGTTGCCATCGGACTTGGTTTCCTGACTCAACGCGGCGAAATCAAACACTTCGCCCTTGTAGATCCAGACTTTGATTCCGATGATTCCGTAGGTCGTTTTGGCTTCCGCAAATCCGTAGTCGATGTCGGCGCGCAATGTGTGCAGCGGCACGCGACCTTCGCGGTACCACTCCGAACGTGCGATTTCCGCACCATTCAAGCGACCACCTATGTTGACCTTGATGCCGAGTGCCCCGATGCGCATAGCGTTCTGAACCGAGCGCTTCATTGC
Source organism: Rhodanobacteraceae bacterium (assembly GCA_043752325.1). GTDB lineage: Bacteria > Pseudomonadota > Gammaproteobacteria > Xanthomonadales > Rhodanobacteraceae > Dokdonella. The sequence goes on from JAYUYW010000239.1 coordinate 19,780, forward strand.
GCGACGGAACATGATGCGACGCTCCAACTGCTGGGCAATCGATTCGGCGACCAGTTGGGCGTCGAGCTCGGGTTTGCGCACTTCATTCACGTTGATGTGGGCAGGCACGCCCATCATCTTCGAGACTTCCTTGCGCAGCTTCTCAATGTCTTCGCCCTTCTTGCCGATCACTACGCCCGGACGCGCCGAGTGGATAGTGATACGTGCCGTCTTGGCCGGACGCTCGATCAGGATCTTCGAGATGCCAGCCTGGGCGAGTTTCTTGCGCAGCAGCTCGCGAACCTTGAGATCTGCCGCGAGGTAGCCGGCAAAATCGCCTTTGCCAGCGAACCACTTGGAATTCCAATCCTTGGAAATTCCGAGCCGAATGCCGGTGGGATGTACTTTATGACCCATCGTATGCCGTCCTGATCCGAATTATTCGCCGACAACCACGGTGATGTGGCTGGTGCGCTTGGAAATGCGTGAACCTCGACCCTTGGCGCGCGCATGCATGCGCTTGAGGATCGGACCCTCGTCGACAAAGATGCGGGCGACTTTCAATTCATCCACGTCCGCGCCAAGATTGTTCTCTGCGTTGGCAACCGCTGACAGCAACACCTTCTTGATAATGCCTGCTGCCTTCTTGTCGCTGAACTGCAGCAAGTTGGTAGCGCGTCCGACCGGCATGCCGCGCACCTGATCGGCTACCAGCCGAACCTTCTGCGGGGAAATGCGCGCGGTGCGCAGAATTGCTTTGGCTTCCATGGTCATGCCCTCTTAGCGCTTCTTGGCGTCGACTTTCTTGTCCGCCACGTGACCCTTGAAGGTGCGCGTGACGGCAAATTCGCCGAGCTTGTGGCCGACCATGTTTTCGTTCACAAGCACGGGTACGTGCAGGCGACCGTTGTGGATGGCGAGGGTCAGGCCCACCATCTCCGGCGAAATCATCGAGCGACGCGACCAGGTCTTGATCGGGCGTTTGTTGTTTGCGGCTGCAGCGACCTCAACCTTCTTCAGAAGGTGATGATCGATGAACGGGCCTTTCTTCAAAGAACGAGCCATACCTTCCTCAACCCCTGCGATCGCGAACGATGAACTTCGTCGTGCGCTTGTTCTTGCGAGTCTTGAAACCCTTGCTCGGCTGGCCCCATGGGGACACCGGATGCGGGTTACCTTGACCGGAACGGCCTTCACCACCGCCATGCGGATGGTCGACCGGATTCATTGCCGCGCCGCGCACCGTCGGACGCTTGCCACGCCAGCGCGATGCGCCCGCCTTGCCCAGCTTCTCGAGGTTGTGCTCGGAATTGCCAACTTCGCCGATGGTGGCAAAACATTCAGCCGGCACCTTGCGCATTTCACCTGAGCGAAGGCGCAGGGTCGCGTAACCGTGTTCGCGTGCAACCAGCTGCGCTGAGGCGCCGGCACTGCGTGCAATCTGCGCACCTTTGCCTGGCTTCATCTCGATGCAATGCACCGTTGAACCAACCGGGATGTTACGCAGCGGCAATGCATTGCCAGACTTGATCGGCGCTTCGCGTCCCGACATCAGCTGGTCGCCAACCGCCACACCCTTGGGCGCGATGATGTAACGACGCACGCCGTCGGCATAGCACATCAGCGCGATATGCGCGGTGCGGTTCGGATCGTATTCAATTCGCTCGACGCGAGCCGGAATCGCTTCCTTGTCGCGCTTGAAATCGATAATGCGGTAGTGCTGCTTCGATCCACCACCGGTGTGACGAGTCGTGATGCGACCGTAATGGTTGCGTCCACCCGTCTTGGATTGCGCTTCGACCAACGGCGCGTACGGATCACCCTTGTGCAGGCCGGGCGTGAATACCCGAACTGTGGAGCGCCGTCCCGGCGATGTTGGCTTGAGTTTGATCAACATGGATTGGTCCTCAGGCCTTTGCCATCACATCGATCGTCTGGCCTTCGCGCAGGCGAACATAGGCCTTGCGCTTGCCACTACGAACGCCCTGGCGGCCCTTGAACGCCTTTCCCTTGCCTTTGACGCACAAGGTGTTGACGGTAAGGACCTGGACATTGAAAAGTTTCTCGACTGCCGCCTTTACATGAGCCTTGGTGGCTTCGCGGGAAATCTCGAACACGTATTGATCGTTGCCCTGGACGCGCGCGGTCTTTTCAGACACCAGCGCTGCGCGAAGGACGCTATACAAATTCTCGTTCATCATGCGAGCCACTCCTCGATGCGCTTGACCGACTCGACCGTCATCAGCACGTGATCGGCGCCAACCAGGCTGACCGGATCCATCGCCGCCACGTCGACCACGTTGACGTAGGGGATGTTGCGAGCGGCGAAGAACAACTCGGCCGGCGCACTTTCAGCAACCAGCAGGGTGCGCCCCGAAGTTTCCAACTCGGCCAGCTTGCTTACCAGGCCCGAGGTCTTCGGCAAGTCGATGCCAAACGACTCGACGACGCGCAATCGACCCTGACGTACCAGCTCGGAAAGAATCGAGCTCATCGCGCCGCGATACATCTTACGGTTGATCTTCTGTTCGAAGCTGCGCGGCTTGGCTGCGAATGCGCGACCACCACCGACGAAGATGGGCGCGGTCAACGCACCGTGGCGCGCACCGCCGCCCTTCTGATTCTTTGATTTCTTGGTCGTGCCACGGACTTCCGAGCGCGTCTTCTGCGCCTTCGTACCACTGCGACCCGCGTTACGATAAGACACAACGACCTGATGGACGAGGTCGGAGCGGAAATCCTGGCCAAACACACCGTCAGAGACAGACATTGGCTTGGCACCAATCACGTTGAGTTCCATGGCGATCTCCTTAGCCCTTGGCCGCTGGCTTGATGATGACGTGGCCACCGGGAGCACCGGGAACCGAGCCCTTAATCGCGATCAGGTGACGCTCGGTATCGATCTGCACGACTTCGAGGTTCATCGCCGAGCGACGCACGTTACCCATGTGACCGGACATCTTCTTGCCTGGAAACACGCGGCCCGGCGTCTGGCGCTGGCCAATTGAACCAGGCGAACGATGCGACAGCGAGTTACCGTGGGTGGCATCACCCATGGCGAAGTTCCAACGCTTGATCGTGCCCTGAAAACCCTTGCCCTTGGTGGTGCCGGCCACATCAACGATCTGACCAACTTGGAAGGTTGCCTCTGCCGTCAATTCACCGCCAGCTTCGAACTTGCCGATATCGTCCGAGCCCAGGCGAAACTCCCACAGCCCACGTCCAGCCTCGACCTTGGCCTTTGCGTAGTGACCGGCCATAGGCTTGTTGATCAGAGCGGCGCGCTTGGTTCCGGACGTCACTTGGATGGCGTCGTAGCCATCAATTTCGACCGTCTTCACCTGCGTCACCCGATTCGGCGTCGCTTCAATCAGCGTCACCGGCACCGAGCGACCATCCTCAGTGAAGATTCGGCTCATGCCGCATTTGCGGCCTACCAACCCGATAGTCATCGTTGCATTCTCACGTTTGTGTCCATGCCGACCCGATTACATAAGGCCCAGCAGTTTGCTCACGATTCCGCCGTGACGGCCGGAAGGAGCGATTGTTTAAATCGCTATCAGTGCAGCTTGATCTGGACGTCGACGCCAGCCGCGAGCTCGAGCTTCATCAGCGCGTCAACGGTCTTGTCGTTCGGGTCCACAATGTCCATCACGCGCTTGTGCGTGCGAGTTTCGTACTGATCGCGCGCATCCTTGTCGGCGTGCGGCGAAGTCAAGATCGTGTAACGCTCGATCTTGGTCGGCAACGGAATCGGGCCGCGCACCTGTGCACCGGTGCGCTTGGCTGTCTCAACAATCTCGCTCGCGGATCGATCAATCAAACGATGATCGAACGCCTTGAGCCGGATACGAATCTTCTGGTCCGCCATTGCCTGATTCCTGATGTAAAGAGCGACGGGAAAGGCGACCGTGCGCCAAACCCCAAAAAATAAACGGACCGGTAAACCGGTCCGCCAGAACAGAGAAGTATAGTACGCAGTCGCACTCACCGTCAACGGCGGTCCGATCAGTACCATGCATCCATTTCCGGCGAACACGAAGCACCTCCTGTGCCTCTTTTCGCTTTGTTGCAGCACCCCAAGGCACTGCATCGCCACAGCCGAAGCCGGGACTTTCAATCTTTGTGGTGCAGGCCAACTTACGGGCAAATCAACCAAAGCGGTGTCTGGCGATCTCTCGAGAGTGGAGGACCATCTCCTCCGCCTGCCACGCACTGCACTCGACAGTGCGGCGCGAGAGTATACATGAAGATTTCCCGCGAGCGAGCAATTTGTTGGTAAATTTCGGACTTTCGATGTTTCCCAAGCGTTTGAAACATACCGGACCATGCGTTTTTGGTTTTGTGAAATTGAATCCCGATCAGCCGCCCTGGATTTTCGGGGCCAATGCGTAATGATCGAACTCCATCGAGAAGGTCGCCCTGCCCTGCGTCTGCGAGCGCAATGCGGTGGCGTAACCGAACATCTCCGCCAATGGCACGGCAGCACTGATGAACACGTCGACGCCGACGCTGTCACTGAATGACACATTGCCGCGGCGGCGGCTCAGGTCACCGATGACGTCGCCGACGAAATCGGGCGGCGTCGCGACTTCCACCTTCATCACTGGCTCCAGCAACTTTGGCCCGGCCTGCAAATAGGCGGCGCGGAACGCAATCGACGTGGCGATTCGCAGTGACGCCTCGTTGGCGCTGACCACATCGTAGGAACCACCGACCAGCCGAACCAGCAGGTCGACGATCGGGTATCCCGCCATCGGACCACTGGCGATCGCGTCGCGCGCAGCTTCCTCGACTGCGGTCAAATAGCCGGCGGGCAACGTCGCCACTTCTACCGCATTCTCGAACTGATATCCGGATCCGCGTGGTCGTGGGTGAAGCGCTATCTCGACATGGCCATATCGATCCACGTCGCCGGCACTACGCTCGAATGTGCCTTCCTGTCGAGATGACTTGGTGATGGTTTCGCGATAGGCGACCCGTGGCTTGCCCAGATTGGCGTTTACCTCGAACTCGCGGAAGAGACGATCCGCCACAACCTCCAGATGCAGCTCGCCCATGCCGGAGATCAGCGTCTGGCCCGACTCCGGATCAAGCGAGACGCGCAGCGATGGGTCTTCCTCGGAAAGACGGGACAGAGCTTTGGCTAGCATCTCCTCGTCGGCCGGTGACTTCGGTTCAACAGCCATCGAAATGACCGGCTCGGGAAAATTGATGCGCTCCAGACTGATAATGTCATCCGTCGAACACAACGTATCGCCAGTGGCGACCGACGCGAGCCCGATCGCAGCGGCAATATCGCCAGCATGCACCTCGTCGAGATCCTGGTGTTCATTCGCATGCATCTGCAGCAGTCGACCAACCCGCTCGCGGGTCGCCTTGAGCGGATTGAAGATTGTGTCGCCGCTGCGCAGCACGCCGGAGTAAACGCGAATGAAAGCCAGCGTACCGACATCGCGCTCGACCATGATCTTGAACGCCAATGCGGCAAATGCGTCTTCGTCGGTCGCGTTGCGAGTGACGGCCAGACCATCTGGCGTTTCTCCACTAACCGGCGGACGGTCGGAAGGCGCCGGAAGGTATCCGACTACCGCGTCGAGCAAGGCCTGCACGCCAATGTTCCCAAACGCGCTTCCGCACAAAA
>JAYUYW010000240.1:0-4623 GCA_043752325.1 Rhodanobacteraceae bacterium
CACTGCGCTGGTCGCCTACATGTCCAGTCTCACCAGCATCGGCTACACCGCCACCCAGTACGCGTTGCTGAGCTCGTTCTATGCGTTGCTGGGCAAGGCGCTGAAGGGCTTTTCGGGGGTGGCGGTCGAAAAGCTGGAAGTTGGCCGCAGCCTGCTGGATGCCTATTCGCTGTTCTTCGTCGGCACCGCGCTGATCGGCATCCCGGCGTTCGTGCTATGCCTGCTGCTGGCGGTGCGCAAGCGGAAGGTGACGCCAGCCATCTTGGCGAATTCCGAGCCTCCCCCCTGACCGTGGAAGCGCTGGACGTGCCCCAGACCGTACCTCTCCGCATCGCTCCGGCCACGGCGGGGCCCCGCAAGTCCGATGGTCAACCGGCTCGAACATGGCGTGTTCACGCGAGAAGCAAAGCGGCCCGCGCGGCGCTTGGCAGCTTTCGATCATGGGCGGCACAGCTATGCGATCAGTGCCTCGCAAACACGCTGGCAATGATGCAGCTGCGCTTCCCTACGAACGCAGCGGCGCGGCGAAAATCGCGCCGAGCAAGCGCGGTCCACGTGCGCCGGTGACGCTGGGCATATTGCCCGCACGCCCGTGCAGTCGCTCGCGGGCGAGCCATGCAAACGTCGCCGCTTCGACGAAGTCCGGATCAATGCCGATGTCGGCAGTGCTGCCAACCCTGATCGGCACCAACGCGTCAGCTAGCGCCTTCATTAGTGCGCCGTTGTGAACACCGCCGCCGCAGCCGAGCACTTCATCCACCGCAGGTCCGTTGTCGCGGACCGCCGCAGCGATCGTCTTGACGCTCAATGCCAGCAACGTTGCCTGCACATCAACAGTGCTGACGCCGTCGATCAAACGCGGCTCCAGCCAATCGAGATTGAATTGTTCGCGTCCGGTGCTTTTGGGTGCGGGCAAGGCAAAGTAGGAATCTTCCAACAGACGCGACAGCAAAGCCTGATTCACGCTGCCTTGTGCGGCCCATGCGCCGCCATCGTCGCGCGCCTTGCCGAGATGGCGCATCGCCCAGGCGTCCATCAAACAATTGGCAGGTCCGGTATCGAAGCCGAGAACGTTGCCTTCGCCATCAAATATGGTGACATTCGCGATGCCACCCAAGTTGAGTAGCGCGCGTCGGTTTCCGCGCGCCAACGCGGCCTTGTGGAACGCCGGCGCAAGCGGAGCGCCTTGTCCACCCGCGGCAACGTCGGCGCGACGGAAATCGGCTATCGTGGTGATGCCGGTCAACTCGGCAATCACCGACGGATCACCTAGCTGCATCGTGAAGGGAAACGCGCCGAGCGGCTGGTGGCGCACGGTCTGGCCATGCGAACCGAGTGCGGCTATCGAAGCGGAGTCAACGCCAGCCTCGGCAAGCAAGGTATTAGCACTCTCGGCGAAATGACGAGCGATGGCGACATCCAGTGTGCCCAATTCATCGAGCGGGACGCTGGGCGCATTGCGGGCGAGACCGAGGATTCGATCACGCAAGGATTCGAGATAGGGGTAAGTCGCAGCCGCAAAAATGCGCGGGTTTGGATCGAAATCAACCAGCGCAATATCGACCCCGTCGGCGCTGGTACCCGAGATCAGACCGAGGAAGCGCTCTTCAGCCGCCACGCGGGCTGCGAGCGGCGCCGCGCTGCGTATCGGCCGAAGCCAGTCGCGTGGCATTAACGAAGTTGAGCTTTGCCAGCATCGGCGATGTCGTCTTGCGGAACTGGGCGAGCTGGGCCCCGGGCAACGGTTCCGGTGGTGGCAAAGTCACCTTGAGCGGATCGCGATGGGTGCCGCCGAGACGAAATTCATAGTGCAGATGCGGACCAGTGGCGAGCCCGGTCATGCCTACAAAACCGATGGTCTGGCCTTGCGAAACATTCTGACCGACCTTGAGGCTGGCGAAGCGCGACATGTGGCCGTATAGGGTTGTGTACTTGCCTTCGTGCTGGATGATGACTACGTTGCCATAGCCGCGCTGATTGCCACGAAACGTGACCTTGCCAGCGCCAGCGGCGCGGATCGGCGTGCCTGACGGCGCAGCATAGTCAACACCGCGATGGGCGCGCATGCGACCAAGCACCGGATGCATGCGGCCGGAACTGAAAACCGACGAGATGCGGGTGAACTCGACAGGCGTGCGCAGGAAGCTCTTGCGAAGTGGGCGGCCATCTTCGGTGTAGTACAAGGTTTCGCCGGCGATGTTGGTGTACCGAACAGCGGTATAGCGCTTGCCTTGATTGATGAACGTCGCGGCCAGGATGTCGCCGCTGCGCAGCAGCTCGCCATCGCGATGGACGGTGTCGTAGATCGCGCTGAAGCTGTCTCCGCGGCGCAGGTCCTGCGCAAAGTCGATGTCGTAACCGAAGGCGTTGGCAAGCTTCAGCGTCATTGCGTCAGTCATTCCGGCCTGGTCGCCGGCCTCGAACAGCGAGCTGTTGACGACGCCGTGGGCAACTTGGACGCGACGCTCGACGGCGCGATCCTCGACTTCCTCGCGTACGTCGCTGTCACCGAAGTGAAGGACGACGCGGGCCGAATCACCGCGATCAAATCGCATCGCGCGCAGGGTACCGTCGCTGCCCACGTCGAACGCAAATTCATTACCGGGACGCAACCGACGTAGTGCCGATGCGTCGTCTTGTGAATCCAGTGCGCGTTGCAGGTCGCTGGCGGCGAAGCCTTGTTCCTGGAACACGTCGGAAAGCGACTGACCCGCTTTTACTGAAACGATGCGCCAGTCGTCGCCAGCGTCGGCAACCAGTGCGGCAATTGCCGGATCGGCTTGTTGCGGCGCCAGTTCCGGCAAATCAATTTCGAGCTTGGTCAGCGATTGTGGATCGTGACGAGTGGCGTTGGCCCAGTTCGGCACCACGAATCCGGCGGCAAGAGTTGCAACCGCGACAATTCCACCAAGTACCCAATGACCATGGGTTCTAATGACGGGATGCGCGACAAGATGCTTCATGGGCATACGGCTGGCCGTTGGGATTATTGACGGTGACGCTTGCGCGTCCGACCCGAGTCCACATGACTTTCTGTCTCTAACGACCGGATCGTTTTGAGCGTGAAAACCATGCCGTTGCCCCGGGGGCGACGTCGTACCATAACCAGCCTGTACGAACGGCGTCAATCCCAATCGGGACAAAGACTTGCGAGACATTCTTGCCTAACGAATAGTTAACGTCGAGCGGGCTTTGACGTTATGCTGCGCAGCCTATTTCGATCACCCAGCCGGAACCTGCGCCAGCCATGACGGACATCCAATCCGCCCTCGACCTGATTGGTCGCGGTGCCGAAGAAATCATCAAGTTCGACGACCTGGTCGCCCGGCTCAAGCTGGGCCGACCATTGCGGATCAAGGCAGGTTTCGATCCAACCGCGCCGGACTTGCACATCGGCCATACCGTGCTGCTTAACAAGATGCGCCAGTTCCAGGACTTGGGCCACGAAGTCTCCTTTCTTATAGGCGACTTCACCGGGATGATCGGCGACCCGACCGGCAAGAACGTTACCCGCAAGCCGCTGACCCGCGAGGACGTGCTGGCCAACGCGCAGACCTATTCCGATCAGGTTTTCAAGGTGCTCGACCGCGAGCGCACCACGGTGCGCTTCAACTCGGAATGGTTCGGCGCCATGACGGCGGCCGACATGATCCGGCTTGCAGCACAGCACACGGTCGCGCGCATGTTAGAACGTGACGACTTCGCCAAACGCTACGCTGGCCAGTTGCCGATCGCGATCCATGAATTCCTGTATCCGCTGGTGCAAGGCTACGACTCGGTCGCAATGCGGTCCGATGTCGAACTCGGCGGCACCGACCAGAAATTCAACTTGTTGATGGGCCGTGGCATGCAGGAGCAGCACGGCCAGCCGCCACAAGTCGTCATCACGGTGCCCCTGCTGGAAGGCACCGACGGTGTCGCCAAGATGGGCAAGTCGCTGGGCAACTATGTCGGCATCAACGAGCCAGCCATCGACATCGTCTCCAAGACGATGAAGATTGGGGATGAGCTGATGTGGCGCTGGTTCGAATTGCTCAGCTTCGAAACCAGCACGGCGGACATCGCGTCGATGCAGGCAGAGATAGAATCGGGCGAGTTGAACCCGCGCGATGCCAAGCTGAGGCTGGCGCGCGAGCTGGCGGCACGCTTCCACGATGACACCGCCGCCGAACTGGCAGTCTCCGGCTGGCATGCGGTGGTGCGTGGCGAAGGCGATACCAGCTTGTTGCCGTTGACCGAAATCGTCGTGCCCAGCGAAGGCCTGCGATTGCCGGCCTTGCTGGTTGCCGCGGGGCTGGCCAGCAGCAACGCAGAAGGCAATCGCAAGCTGAAGGAGCGTGCCGTCAAAATTGATGCTGACGTAATCGAGGATGCATCACGCATGTTCGCGCCGCCGTTCGAAGGTGTCTTGCAGGTAGGCAAGCGAAACTTCGCGCGCGTGCTGTTGAAGTCAGTCTGACGCTGCCTGCGTCGCGACTCCCGGCCGATGAGCCGGAAACAAAAATTCGCTCGAAAACCTCCGCTAAAGGTGTTGACGGTCCCGAAATGTGATGTAGAATGCGCGGCTCGCTTGAACGAAAGGTTCTGGCGGCTGGTGGTGCTTTTGCTGAGGTTTGGCGGGGT
>JAYUYW010000241.1:0-4583 GCA_043752325.1 Rhodanobacteraceae bacterium
AGGTGCTAGTGGTAGCCTCACAACCATGACGTCTCTGGACCACAAGATTCCACCCCCGGTGATCATGCTGCTTTGCGCGGCGTTGGCTTGGGTGCTGGCGCGCTGCGCGCCGGGCTTCGCGTTTGTTCTTCCCGCGAGGACGCTGATCGTCGTGTTGCTGGTACTCGCTGGAGTTTCGCTGGCCATCGCTGGCATGGCGGCGTTTCGTCGAGCCGACACCACGGTCGATCCGCGCTCACCCGACCAATCGACGTCGATCGTGCGTAGCGGGCCGTTCGGTTTCACGCGCAATCCCATGTATCTGGGCATGGTGCTGGTGCTGCTCGGCGTTTGCGCCTACTTGGCGAATCCGTTGGCGCTCGCTGCCGTCGTGGTTTTCGTCGCTTACATCACGCGGTTCCAGATCATCCCGGAAGAACGCCTTCTGCTTGCGAAATTTGGCGAACCGTTCGCGCTGTACATGCGAACGGTCCGGCGGTGGGTTTGACTGCCCCGGTTTCGTAGTCGACCGATTGAAGACCCCTTCATTCCGGGGTGCCGCGAGAAATGTGCGTGGGCAACATTGGATGAAATCATGCGGATGCCATCGCCATGCACACCCACGCCGGTTTCAATCGTCTGTTTGCCTTGGTCACACTTGCCTGCATGTCATCGCTGGCGCATGCGGGTCCGTTGACCCTTAATGTGCAGATGCCGTCGCCCTACAACGGCGCGGAATTCAGTTACGTCGTGCGCGTGAGCAAGAACGACTTCGGCATGGGCACCTCGTACTCGGGGCTATTCATGTTGCGCTCTACCCTGCCGGAGGGCATGTCGTTCCTGTCCGGTGGCATCGGTGGATGGACGTGCACGATCGAGGGTGCGGGATCGCGCGACCTCACGTGTACCGAAACTACGACGGTTACGGACACCAACCCCAACTTGAGCGTACTGTCGATCACGGCGAAAACTCATATCGCGATGCCATTGGCACCTGCGGAAATCACGACGACGATCAGCAGTGCACAAGTGCCGCTGCCGTCGCCGTTGATCTGCGCGCCGTCACCGAGCATGAGGAGTTGTTGGACCGTGAATCCGATGGTGCAGGAATCGAAGATCGAGTTCATCGGTTGGGGCGGCGTGGGTCCGCCGATCTAGAAATGGCCGAACGTGATCGAAGCCGGCACGCTACAGAACCTCATCATCGTTGATGTGAAGAATACCGGGTTCGGCGCGGCGAATACGCCGGGAATTCTCAAGGTGAAATTTCCACTTGGCGTCACCTACAGCGGTTTCACGTCCGGCATTCCCGCCTGGGCGTGTTCGGCGGCCATGGAGGTCGATGGCCAGATGCCGACCTGCACTGCGCCGATCTATAACGGTCAAGCCGGCTTCGCATCGATCCATACCGACTTTGCACCCGATATCGCGGTGCCAGGGCCGCTGTATTTCTATGCCGCGATCGGCAACGTTCTGGTGCCGCCGCCGACCAATTGCGCGGCGAATCCTTCGCAACGCAGTTGCGGTCGGCTTACCGTCAACACGCGACCGCCAAGCGCTGCGTAGCTGCGCTTCAATACGCCTGATGTGCAACACGCGGGTCCGTTCTTCACGATCGGGCAGGACAATGGCCCGGTGGTCGTTAACTTCCGCAATATCGGCGACGGCGTCGCTGCGAATGTGGCTGTGCAGATCAAACTGCCGCGCGGCTTAGCCTACACACAAACCTATTCGGCGATTCCAGCGCTCACTTGCACGATCAGCGGCACGCTTTCCAACGGACAATTGTTGACCTGCCAAGGTGGCCCGATGGCGCCCGCAGCCGTTGGATACGTGAGTTTCGGCGTGAATCTCGATCCCGTACTGACTGAACGACCAGGCCCCGTTCCACTCCTCGGCGCGATAGATACGTCGAGCCCGGCAACACCACGCTGCTCGCCGCGTGCGCGAACAATCCAAACCAGATCAACTGTTTTTGGCACGAGATTCCGACGTTCGCACCTTGCGCATTGCAGTTCGGCGCTGATGGCATCTTCTGCGATGGAGTGGAAGATCTTGGACTTCCGACGCACCCGCAAACTGTCAGCATCAACCGCGAGTAAACAGCGGTCCGCCAAAAAGTGGGGCTACGCCGCGACGCGACGTGCGCTGACGCTTGGCATCGACCTGACACTGCTTCGACGGACATCCCCGCAGGTTGGCGGCGCACCAAAAACGGCCGACTTCTTGACGGAGAACCCTTCTCGCAGGTCAACTTCGTACAATGCTGTTCCGACGAATCTTGAGCGCAGCGTCTATGAAGCTTCTAGCGACGGCCCTCGTTGTGTTTCAGCTGGCGATCAGCCAAGCGGCATTCGCCACTTCCCAAATCCCAGAAAATCTTATCCTGGATGGTGAGGAGCTGAGCCTTGAGACCAACCCGTTGGCCGCACTCATCCACTCCAAGCGCATTTTGCTACCAGATCGCGAGTCGATGTCGACCGCAAATTGGCGCGGATACGTCGGCACGTGGACGGTCAGCGACGGCAAGTTTCTGCTGGAGAAACTTGAGATGCTGCAGATTCCCGAAGGCGCTGCTGAAGGCACTCGCGCTGTGCCCGTGGACGTACTGCCGCAGCTCTTCGATGGTCAGACCCGAGTGGAGGCCGACTGGTTTTCGGGAACCCTCGTCGTGCCACGCGGCGAGGTGCTCGACTACGTCCACATGGGCTATGGCTCTACGCATGAGCGGTACACCATTCTGCATATAGGTAAAGGGCGAGTGCGTTCACGTGACGACTTGAACGCAGCCCAATTCGAAAAGCTGCGCAAGGAACGATTTGAGGCGTACAAGAAAACTGCCGAGTACGCATCGCGGTTCAAGGAGGCGCGTGACGAACTTGATCCGGATCAGGCAGAAAATTTTCTGTATCACTTCGCAGTCGAAGCGTACATGTCGCAGGGACGATGAACCTGGTTGTGCAAGCGCTTCGAGGACATGGGATGTGGAAGCAGGTAGTGGGCTACGGCGTCCTGCTCGCAGCGGGAGCGCTGGCCCTGCAATGGCTGGACTACCAGCGCATGGTGCGAGTGCATCCCGGCGAGGTGACCTTTTTCCTCATCGCTTTGGGATTCCTCGCTGTGGGCATGGTGATCGGCACACGCGTATTCGCCGGTCCCGCGCCGGCCAGCTTTGATGGCAATCCTCAAGCCTTGGCCAATCTGGGCATCAGCGATCGTGAGCTGGCGGTGTTGCACGAACTCGCCGCCGGTCGCTCCAACAAGGAGATCGCTGCGCAGTTGCACGTGTCACCCAACACGGTAAAAACCCACGTCGCCCGACTCTATGAAAAGTTGGGAGCCAAGCGGCGAACCGATGCGGTGAAGAAGGCGCGCGAGTTGGGAATTGTTCGCTGATTCGCCACTATTTCGGGTGAAGGAGGCGAAATCATTCTTTCGGGTGATTGTTTTGGATCGTCAATGCGGCTTTCATGGAGGCCCAACCTATCGTCCGCTGCTACCAGGAATGCTGCCATGCTCAAGAAAATTCTGTTCTACGGTTTGATCGCCGGCCTGGTTGCCGGCGGTGCGCTTTCTTTCATCGTTCTCGGGTTTGCCGACAGCGAGGCAAGTCACAGCATGGTGGTTGGTTACCTGACCATGCTGATCGCTTTCACCGCCGTGTTCGTCGGCATCAAGCGCTACCGCGATGTTGATCTGGGTGGTGTTGTCCGATTCTGGCCCGCGTTCGGCATGGGCGTGGCAATGAGTGTCGTCGCCGGCATTCTCTATGTCGCCGCCTGGGAGACTTCGCTTGCCGTCACCGGCACGGATTTCGCCGGCGGCTACGCCAATACGTTGATCGAGCAGCAGAAGGCGAACGGCGTAAGTGGCGACGAGTTGGCGACCTACGTGGCCGAAATGGAGAAGTTCAAGATCCAGTACGCCAATCCACTGTTCCGGTTGCCGATGACCTTCGTCGAAATTTTCCCGGTCGGCGTGCTGGTGTCTCTGGTGTCGGCCGGTTTGTTGCGAAACCGCCGTTTCCTTGCTGTCCGACGAGATTGATACCGGCGCTGCGAGGCATGGCCATGTTGCTCGGATCGACGCTGGACGTTAGCTCAGATTCCCGAAATAAAACGTTGCTCGATGCCGAAGAGAGCCGCAGGAAGCCATCTACCGAAACCATCCAGAAAAATGAAGAACCAAGAGATCATCTTCAGCGAACTGCGGAAAATACTGGAGCCTTACGCTGAGCGGCTTGACCGAAAAAAGGACGATGCAAGCGAGCTGTACGTCGATACCAAGCACCTGCAGAAAAACAAGACACCGCTTTTTTTCGGTGCCGTCCAGATCAAGAAATCGTACGTCAGTTTTCACCTGATGCCTGTGTACTTGAATCCAGAGCTACTGGAAGGTCTTTCAGTAAATCTGAAAACGAGAATGCAGGGCAAGTCATGCTTCAACTTCAAGGAATTGGACAAGCCGCTGTTGCTCGAGCTTGCTGCGCTTGCCAAGGCGAGTTATGCAAGTTACGAAGCGCAGGGATACGTTTAGAACCGCCGTTCCCAAGCAGAAACAATCTCCGGAGACACCCATGAAGCGAGTCACTGGCATCGGCGGCA
>JAYUYW010000242.1:0-4572 GCA_043752325.1 Rhodanobacteraceae bacterium
CACCCGATCCCATCCCGAACTCGGAAGTGAAACGCACCTGCGCCGATGGTAGTGTGGTCTCATCCATGCAAGAGTAGGTCATCGCCAAGGGCCTCAAAAGAAACCCCCCGAGTCAAGACTCGGGGGGTTTTTTGTGGGCGGCGTTTGAGTAAGGCTCGATCACGAACGCCTAAGCGGTTGGGCGATCCGGCAGCCCTTGAATGACTACGGAACCTTCGCGTAGGTGCCTCTGAAGGTGACGCCAGCGATAATGTTGCCGGAGTGGCATTCGTACTTTGTCGGACTTTTGGTTTCAACCTTTTTGTAATAGCTGACGATGTCGACGACGGCATTCGCGCCAAGACGCTTGGCCGATTCCTGTAACGATACGAGCGCCGCCAATGCTGCCCAGCGACAGCCGAATTCTTCGCTCTTGCCAACGCTGTTGGTCTTCTTGTTGGAAACACCAGAACTCATTCGATTAAGAATTCTGGGAGTCTTCTGGCCAGCCAGGTAGAACTTGACCGATCCATCGAGTTGGCCCTTTGCTTCCGGCATGTCGATCACGTCACGCAGTGGATAGTGCAGGACGGATTCGCGAGCGAGCAACGGTGCACTCAGGAACAGGGCTATGCCGCACACGGCGCCGATTGAGTTTTTCACGTGAACCTCCTTGGGTATTGAGATGCCCAATGCATTCCTGTTGGTGCGGGCGAACCCGCGGAAAGCTTGATTCGTTTTCACCTGACGCCATTTCAAACGTTTCAATCACGCCAACGCTGAAACACCAACGAGGTATTGATGCCGCCAAAAGCGAAGTTGTTGCTCATCACGAATTCGGTTTGCAGGTTTCGGCCGTCGCCTTGGATGTAGTCGACCTCGCCGCAGCGCGGATCGACCGTGCGAAGGTTCGCGGTAGGCGCGAACCACCCGGCTTTCATCATTTCGATACTCATCCACGCCTCGAGCGCGCCACAGGCGCCAAGCGTGTGTCCCATGTAGCTCTTAAGCGACGAGATCGGGATGCGCTCGCCAAAAACGGCATGGGTCGCCTGCGATTCGGCGACATCACCATGGTCGGTCGCGGTGCCATGGGCATTCACGTAACCTATGTCGGAGGGCGCGAGCCCGGCCTCGTCCAGCGCCAGTCGCATGGCGTGAGCCATCGTGGAGGATTGCGGCTGGGTCACGTGGCGCCCGTCGCTGTTGGTACCAAAACCGACCAGTTCGGCAAGGATCCTGGCACCACGCCCACGTGCATGATCCAGTTCCTCCAGCACCAGCGTACAAGCACCCTCGCCCAAGACCAGCCCGTCGCGCTCGGCGTCGAACGGTCGTGGCGTCATCTCGGGTTGGTCGTTGTGCTGCGCACTGGTCGCGAACAAGGTGTCGAAAACGGCGGCCTGCGTCACGTCGAGTTCCTCCGCGCCACCGGCAAGCATCGCAACTTGGCGGCCGGACTGGATCGCCTCGTAGGCATAGCCAATGCCTTGGCTTCCGGAAGTGCACGCGCTTGACGTCGTGATGACGCGGCCGCAAATTCGGTGAAAGACACCGATGTTGACCGCTGCGGTATGCGACATCATTCGCAAATAGGTCGTCCCATTGACTCCCTCGGTAGTTTTCTCGATCAACATTCGACCGAATTCGGCCAAGGCATTGGGAGACCCGGACGACGATCCGTACGACACGCCCATCCGTCCACTGGAAAGCAGCGGATCGCCGACCAGCCCCGCGTTGATCAAGGCAAGTTCGCTGGCTCGCGTTGCCATCAGCGCAACGCGACCCATGCTGCGCGTGGTCTTGCGGTTGTATCGCTCGGCGGGTAGTTCGAAAGGTGCAGCACGGGCGCCGACCTGGGTGTTAAGCCCCTCGTATTGGGCCCAGTCGTCGATCCGGCTGACCGCGTTGCGACCCGAGCGCAAGTGTGCCTCGACGGTCGGCCAGTCGTGGCCCAGCGGGCTGATTGCTCCCGTGCCGGTCACCACGACGCGCTTGAGGTCGCGCGATCCACGAACGTCGCTGCGTTTTCCCATTGCCGTCATCCGAACATTCCCCCGTTTACCGAAATTACCTGGCGTGTGATGTAGGCCGCGTCTGCGCCAATCAGGAAACTGACCGCCGCCGCAACCTCGTCCGGCTGCCCTAGCCGCTTGGCAGGAATCATCGCCAGCGCATGCTCGCGGACATGATCCTCGACCATATCGGTCTCGATCAAGCCCGGCGCGACGCAGTTCACCGTGATTGCCCGGCTTGCCAGCTCCACGGCCAACGCCTTGGTCGCGCCGATGATGCCGGCCTTCGCCGCGCTGTAATTGACTTGGCCGCGATTGCCGACCAGCCCGGATACGGACGCCAGGGTAACGATTCGACCAGGTTTGCGCCGACGTACCAGCGGCATCGATAGCGGATGCAACACGTTGTAAAACGCATCCAGATTGGTATGTACAACCGCGTCCCAGTCCTCGCCCGGCATCGCCGGGAACGCATTGTCCCGTGCTATACCGGCGTTGCAGACAACAGCGTAGGGACAGCCATGTTCTTTGATATCGGCAAGCAACACGCGAGCGGCTTCGGCGCGATCGGCAACGTCGAAAACCAGCACCCGGGCGGAGCGGCCCAACTCGCGTATCGATTCCGCGACCGCGTTCGTGTCGTCGACTCGCTCGCGACAATGCAGCACCAGGTCGTAGCCGTCGCGGGCCAGTCGCAGCGCAATGGCACGGCCGATGCCGCGACTGGATCCGGTGACCAATACAGTGTTGTCGGCTAGCAAGGTTGCTCCTTGTTGTCTCGGTCGCTCAAAGGCGCAGGAATTCAGTAGGGTCGTCAGGCTCGAACACATTCAGTGCGACCTTGACCAGTTCCTGATCGCCGTCGCTGATCGTGCAGTTGAACTGGCCCATGCCATTATCGGCGAGAAACTCGCGACGAATCGCGACAATCAGGCACAGCCCCGGCGCGAACCGGGAAATTTTGCTCGCGTAATTCCGCGTCCCAAGCAACAGACCAATCTTCGGTAGCCCGCCTCGAGCACGTGCGCGCCAGCCCGCCCACGCGGCAACAGCCTGCGCCATGTACTCGATGCCGACCCATGCGCCGACGCCATGACCATGGTCGAACAGACCGCCGGGACGCACGGTTACCTCCGCAACGAAGTGCTCGTCACCGGCATCGACGACGCGGTCAAGCAAGCACATCGGGCCCTTGTGTGGCACCAACTCTTCAATGGAATACGTACTCGCAGCCCGCATCAGCCCTTCCCCAATGCCTGGCTGGCACTGCACGACGTGCGGATGCGAGCAACGTCGCAATGGTTGATCGCGGACACCGCCTCGCCGTCGCTGCAACTCACCGTGTGGATGTCTCTTGCATCTGTGAGCGGATCTCGAGCCGATAGCGTTCGAGCTTGTTGTCCAGCTTCACGGTTCCCCGCCAGCGCGGTACACCGCTGTCATAGTTGATCAATATCACCGACGAGTCACCGCGCAACAACTCGCGACGGCGAGGTTCATCGTGCAGTTGCCAACCAGCCGGTAAGGCCGCCTGCAGGTCGGCGGTCGGCCAGAATGCGTACTGGATATCGCGCAGCACCCGCGCTGGGTCGACCTGCGCAGGAAGTAGCGGATGGCGTTGTACGTCCAGCGTCGCTCCGTCCCATCGCAGCGACAGCACGCGCTGTCCTGCCGCGATGCCGGCGAGTCGAACCTCGGCTGCGTCGATCTCAAGCAGGACGTCAAGCGAACGCGGCGTATTGCCTGGAACGCCCTCCACTCGCTCGAAGCTGAGCCGCTGGGCGAGACTGACCTCACCGCCAAACAATTGCGGCGATAGTCGGGGCTGGGGAATCTGCGACGCCGGCAGCGGGACCATCGTGGCACAGCCGGCCAGCGCAGCCAGCGCAATGAACGCCACGGCGACGCGATCAAATCGCGCGACTCGTGATCGATTGACAGGAAGGCTCTCGCCGACCGAAAAGCGCGGGAACTGTTTCTTCTGGATGATTTCTACGGAGCGACCTTGCTGGCGCAGCAGGCCGACGGCAATCGCCGCGGACGGGCCGGCACCCGTTATCAATACTTCGGTTTGTTCGACTTTCATGGCACTCCCTATGCACCACAGATGTTCAAGCGCATGCCACCACCCGTGACGACCTCGCCGCTACAGACGCGATGATGCAGAGGTCGGCGATCAAATACAAAGTCGGAAGCCACCTTTTCATTGTTCGACGTGCGCCCAAGAAAAAAGGCGACTGCGTTTCCGCAGCCGCCCTTCACTGCAGCACCGAAGTGCCGCGTACTGCTACGCCCCGATCAGTTACGGTTGATGCGGTAGGTCCAGCCCAAAGTCCAGTCATCGCTGGCATCGCGGAACGCACCGATGTACGGCGCGCCGCTGAAAAACACGTCTTCGGTGACCAAGCGACCGGCGGTCAGTGCTGGCGAACCCATCATAGGCAGGAAGCCGTTGATCAGCAGCGGATTGGCAATCAGGTTGCCCGCACCGCTGGAACCGAACAGGTTGGCAGCCGAACCGGCCGTTGCGCCACTGCTGTCGATGAAGTTGGTCGCGCACTGGATCAGACTGCGATCG
>JAYUYW010000243.1:0-4536 GCA_043752325.1 Rhodanobacteraceae bacterium
TTCGCCATGCTGCTCGAAGCACAGCGTCGTGGCTATCGGGTGCTGTACATGACCCACGGCGATCTGGCGCTGCGTGACGGCCTCGCCTGGGCGCGGCTCGCCGAACTCAGCGTTCGCGACAATCCGCGCGACTGGTTCACGCTTGCCGAAGCGTCGTGGCAATCAATGTCGGGCATCGACCTGGTTTTCGCGCGTAAGGACCCGCCGGTCGACGCGCAATTCATTTACGACACTCTTGTGCTCGACCAGGCTGCTCGCGAGGGCGTGCGTGTCGTCAACGACCCAACCTCGCTGCGCGACTGTAACGAGAAGCTGTTCGCACTGCATTTCCCGCAGTGCTGCGCGCCGTCGCTGGTCGCGCGCGATTCCGGCGAACTGCGCCTCTTCGTGGCCGACCAGGGCAAGGTGGTATTCAAGCCGCTCGATGGCATGGGAGGTCGCGGTATCTTCATGTCGCACCACGGCGATCCAAACCTTAACTCGATCATCGAAACGCTCACCGCGAACGGCAAGGCGTTTACGCTGGCCCAACGATTCATCCCTGAAATAACCGAAGGCGACAAGCGCATCTTGCTGGTCGATGGCGTACCGGTGCCGTATGCCTTGGCGCGCATACCGCAAGGCGAGGACTTTCGCGGCAATCTGGCCGCGGGCGGCAAAGGTGTCGGCGTCGATCTCAGCAAACGCGATCGCTGGATCGCCGCGCGAGTCGCGCCCGAACTGAAGCGGCGTGGTCTGGTTTTCGTTGGCCTCGATGTGATTGGCGATTGGCTGACCGAAGTCAACGTCACCTCGCCCACCTGCATTCGCGAACTCGATGCACAGTACGGCCTTAATATTGCCGGCCAGTTGTTCGATGCGCTGGAGGCGAGCGCAGGCTGATGGCGACCAGCAGCAGCGACCGCCTTGGCGTTACCATCCTTTTCTCGCTTATCGCCCACGCGGTGATCGCGCTCGGAATCAGCTTTGACTACGAAAAAATGCTACCGCGACTGCCGTCGCTGGAAGTGATACTGCTACAAAGCAGCAGCGGGGAAAATCCCGATAAGGCCGATTTCCTCGCCCAGGCCAACAACAGCGGCGGCGGCGAATCGGACAAACCCAAGCGACCGGCCGACTTGCTCAGCGGACCGATGCCGCAGGTCAGCGATGGCATTGCGCCGGTGCCGATGGTTACCTCGACGCCGCGTGCGCGAGAAGCCAGCCAGACGGAACTGGCCACCACGGCAACGTCCGAATTCAAGGTACTGACCCGACCACCCAGTGAAACCCGGCCAGAACTGCCGCAACCCGATGACCGCAAGGAACTGGAGCGTCAGTTGGAAATGGCGCGGCTGGCCAACGAGCTGCAAAAGGAGGCCGAGCGTTACGCCAAGCGGCCCAAGAAAAAATACATCTCCGCCAACACCCGCGAATACGCTTACGCCAACTACATGAAGGCCTGGGTGTCGCGCGTCGAGCGAGTGGGCAACATCAACTATCCCGACGAAGCTCGTCGTCGCCAGTTGCGCGGCCAGTTGATCCTGACTGTCGGCATGAGCCGCGACGGAAGCATCAAGAGTGTCGACGTGATCAAGTCCAGCGGCGAGCGCATCCTGGACGACGCAGCGATCCGCATCGTACGATTGGCGGCGCCGTTCCCGACCATTCCGGTCAATGCGGAAAACCTCGACGAGTTGTACGTGACCCGAACCTGGCAGTTCCTGCCCGGCAATACCTTGCAGACGAAGTAAACGATGTCGTTCGCTCAGCGCACGCCGGTTTCGTTGCGGGCAATCACCATGCGCTGGATTTCGCTGGTGCCTTCGTAGATTTCGGTAATCTTGGCGTCGCGAAAATAGCGCTCCAACGGCAGTTCCTTTGAATAGCCCATGCCGCCGTGAATCTGCACGGCAGCATGGGTGATGAACATCGCGGTTTCGGATGCGAACAGCTTGGCGACCGCCGCTTCGGTGCCGAACTTGCCGTTGCACTGGTCCGCCTGAGACTTTGCGTATGCGGCGCGCAAGGTTAGCAATTCCGCCGCATCGAGCTTGCACTTCATGTCGGCGATCTTCGACTGGATCATCTGGAACGACCCGATCGCATGGCCGAACGCCTTGCGTTCGCGCGAATAGACCAGGCTGGCCTTGTAGGCGGCGCGAGACAGTCCAACCGCCTGCGCGGCGATGCCAATTCGGCCGGCATCGAGAATGCTCATCGCAATCGCGAAGCCCTTGCCTTCCTCGCCGAGAAGATTCGCGCTCGGGCAAAGATAGTCGTCGAACTCGATCTCGCAGGTGGCCGAAGCGCGGATACCCAGCTTGGGTTCGCTCTTGCCAGCGCGGAAACCCGGTAGCTCGGTATCGATGATGAAAGCCGAAATGCCTTTCGATCCCTTACCCGGAGTACTGATCGCAAACAACACGATGTAGCGGGCGACGTGGCCCGAGGTGATCCAGCTTTTCTTGCCATTGATCACCCAGTCGCCATCGGCGTTGCGCTGCGCTCGCGTGAGCATGGCGGATGCGTCCGAACCCGACTGCGGTTCGGTCAGTGCGTAGGCGCCAATCGCTTCGCCACTGGCAATCGCGCGCACCACGGTTTGCTTCTGGTCCTCGCTGCCGTGGGCGAGGATGCAGTTGCAGACCAGCGAGTTGTTGACCGACATGATGGTGGAATGCGCGCAATCGGCTTCGGCGATTTCCATCACCGCCAGCGCGAACGCGATCGGCTCCATGCCGGCGCCGCCGTACTCGTGCGGCACTTCGATGCCCATCAGGCCGAGCTGACCCATCTCGCGGATGTTGGCCAGAGGAAACTCGGCTTTTTCGTCGAGCTCGGCCGCGACTGGCGCAATGCGCTTGTGGGCGAAATCGCGGGCAATCGACTGGATTGACTGCTGGTCTTCGGTGTAGCGGAAATCCATTAAAAGCTCCGGCGGGGTCGTGCGTCACGAGTCCGCGTCTGATGGTGCATCGACGTTGATGCACCCCACGAGGATTCTAGCGCAGCGCGGCGGCACCAAACCCGCGACGCAAGGTCGCAAACGAAATCGGCCCGCACAGGGCGGGCCGATTTGTTTGCAGCATGTCGCCTGAATCAGTCGACCGAGAAGTTCTGCAAGCTGACCGGTGTGGTCTGGTTGATGAACAACGTAGCCGAGCTGACCGCGCCGACGTCGGTTGCAGCGGCATCGGTGACTGTCAAGGTCCAGGTTCCGTTTGTCTGCGCTGGCGTCAGCCCGGCAAACACCGGGTTGAGCGATGTCGCGGTACCCGCTCCCGCGCCCGAAGAACGATAGTTTCCTGGCGCGACCGGGTTTGTTCCGGCAGCGGTCCAGAAATTGCTGGTATGTGTATCGAAGAAGGCATAAGTACCGCCTAGGTCAGACCCGAATCCGAACGTGGAGGCAGGAACGCCCGGACGCGTGAAGATGGAGGCAGTCGGCGATCCTCCCGGTGCGCGAAGGGTGACTATGAGGTCGCCGACAAAAGCGTGGGTCGCGGTCATGCCGATGCCGATAGAGGTAGGAGCGGCAGATCCGGTGACGGTGAAGCTCATGACCAAGCCGGCAGGCAAATTGTCCGGGATCGCACCGGTACCAGTAGCCGCGAATGATGCGGCGAATGCCGTGGCCGGGACAGCCAGAACGATGGATGCAACAAGAGCGGAACGCTTCAAGAATGTGGTCATGTTTGTAGTCTCCCGAGAAAAGGTATTGAGCCAAAGGCGTAAGAAGGATACAGCAAGCGTGCGGTTCGACAGTCTTGCAGGCGCAAAAGGCGCCACACTGCTCGCAGCAGTGGCCGACAGTATGCCACAAATCGTCCATCGTGTACACAATCAGTAAGGTCAATGCAGGGACTTGCGTGAACTGGGTGCACGTGGCGATCCTGTGGACGAGGGGTGGAAACCGGCCACTAACCTCGACCGCATGATGAACTCGGAAAATTTCAAGTTCCGTGCCATACGGACTGACCTGCACGTCTTGCTGGCGATGCTCGCCGCGATTGTTAATTGAATGTTAGAAATCAAAGGTGCGTAGATCTTCGACGACCGCCCGCAAGTTGTGCAGAACCACTTGATCCGGCAGACGGGTCTGGTTGGCCAGGTGGGCACCAGGCTTTTTTGTCGGGTTCGCTGGCATCGGGCGTAATGCGCTTCTGGGAGAAATCGCGGGCAATCGACTGGATTGATTGCTGGTCTTCGGTGTGGCGAAAATCCCTGGGAGACTCCAACCGGGTTGTGCGTCAGAAATCCGCGTGTGACGGCGCGTCAGGGTCGATGCAACCGCAACTAGGGACGTGGGTTCTAGCGCGGCACTGTCGCACCCATGCCGCGACGCAGGGTCGCAAACGAAATCGGCCCGCGCTTGCGGGCCGATCCGTGTCAGGCATGACAATTGGAATCAGTCAACCGAGAAATTCTGCAGCGACACGGGGGTTGTTCCCCCGAAAGTAACTTCATACGGGAAAAGTCCGCTCCCCTTCCCGTTGCCGTACGCGGTCAGTACGAAAACTCGAACCGCCCCTGCGGGGATTGATACCGCATCTA
>JAYUYW010000244.1:0-4525 GCA_043752325.1 Rhodanobacteraceae bacterium
CGCCACCGCGCCGGCCTCCATGACCGACGGGTCGCCGATGTCCCCGGGCTGGCCGGGTTTCGCGGGTCCAGAGGCCTGCTTGACGCTGGGCTGCGTTGCGCTGGCTCCAAGCGGCTTCATGCATCAACCAAGGGCGAATGGCCCTTCGACAGCCTGACGCTGCCTGAGCCCGAAAGCACGAAGACGAACATGAGCCAGTTGACGGGTTCGGCTTTCTGGGTCCGCCAAATGGTCAGATCTAATCCTGTCGTGCTGAGCACGAGAAGGATGAGACCCCCGCCGATGCCGGAAGTCCAAGCGAGGCAACCGATCAACGCGTGGCGACGAACCGAGGGCTCGAGCGTCATGACGATTCGGTCCTGACGCCCGCCGACCGGCGCCACTTGATGGGCCGGCATGTGAACCGGCCACACCGCCTCGTTGTAGGCGAAGAAAACGTCCAGAAACGGTTTAGGCGAAAAGGACAACATGTGGACTATCTATCCTCAGCGAGGCGGCGGAACGAGCAACTCGTCGCGATGGGCCTCGACAAATTGCGCAAACTCGATCGGTGCTCTGCCCGTCAAGTAGGTCACCGTATGCGTCACGGGTGGCGTGCCCGTGAATCGCGGCAGCATGTGGAGCAGCAGCATCACGAGGATTAAGCCAGGCTCGCGACCCTCGTGACGCAGCGTACGGTAGAACCGCCATGGGCCGGGCGAGAGATACGTGATGGGCGTGCCTAAACCCGTCGTCAACTTCTCGGCCATCTGCTGGAAGGTCAGCAGAGTTGCCGATGTCAACGTGTAGGCTTGCCCGTGGTGCTGCGTGTCGGGTTGCGTCAGCACTCGGGCAGCAACTCGGGCGATATCTCCGACATTCACGAGTGTGAACCGGGCGTTCCCTGCCGGCAGGAAGATGCGGTGCCGGCGCACCAACTCATCGTGAAGCGTGCTGGTGAAGTTCTGCATGAAGTATGCCGGCCGCAGCAATGTATACGGCACGCCACCGGACACTACCCTGCGCTCGATCCTGTGGTGTGGGATGAACCAATTGCCCTCCGCTCCCTGCACCGACAAGAACACGATGTGCTTGACCCCGTGTTGCCGCGCCCGCGCAATCAAGTCACGAAAATCGCCAGTGAGCTGCGGTGGACGCATCAGGAACAGACTGTCGCAGTCGGCCAGTGCAGCGTCGTGACTAGCGCGGTCGAGAAAGTCGAACGCCACCGGTTCCACGTGCGCGGCATCACTCCATTTCAGGGCATCCACCGCGAGATCGCGCACTCCCGCGCGAACGAGGATGTGGTCGTAGGCACTTAGCGCCGCAATCACGGCGGAGCCGACCTGACCCGTGGCGCCGGTTACGAGGATGCGTTTCATGGCGCGGCACTCATTGGGTTAGTGATGGCTCGCGGACGGCAGCCGCAGCTCGACGACGGCCGCCATCACCTTGTCGATGTGTCCGACCCAAGTACGGCTCCCGTCGTCGAATCCGATGGACTTCGCGCCTACAATCCGTTCAGCCGTGTACTGCGCGCTGGCGTCGGTGCCATACTCATCGTCTCGTGCGCTGATGACCAGCGTCGACATATGGATCGACGCCAAAGGCGATGGCAACAGGTGTTTGCCCAGGGCCGCGTCGCTGCGCAAGCCCTCAGTGCGCAGCGACACCATATTGTCAAGCATGATCGACCCGCACCCGCATCCGCATCCGCACTTGCGGGCCGGCATGCGCCAGCAGTTGGGCAGGGGTGGCGAGCACCACCTCGACGAGACCGGATCGCGCGCCACGTGCAGCGCAGACCAGAACAGGGAGTCCGACCCGATCAGCCGCATCATCGTGGCCTCGATCCAGGGCGGCATGGGTGCAGCGGAATCCGCCTGCGTAGGCGGCTTGTAGGCCAGCGGTACCAGCAGCAGAGTTTCCACGATTATCAGGCAGGCTCCGCTTCCTACAGCTGTGCATCGAACGGCTGGGCGCTGTAGGTTACGGACATCGCCTGCTAAACGATGATGACGCCCCCGAAAGTGATCGGATTCGCGCGCCTTATCTTGTTTCGAAAAGCCGTTCGCCGGAGAACCTGCATTCTGGCTGACCCCTTTCAGCGCCAGCCAGACCGCGCGTTGCGATCCGCTTGCGCCAGCTAGAAATCCGGCCAACGGCTTGTTCTGCCCAGCGTAAATGCGAGGTCTGGCGACACTATGTGCCTTCCATGGCCGCCTTGCGACGATCCAGGACGAACACAATTCGTTGCCGATCGCAGGGAAGCCTGTTCAAACTTTGAGTTCCATCTCAGTGCATGAATTTCCTCATCGTTTCGCAGTTCACTACCTCCAACCAGAGCTTGTCGATCATTTGCAGCGCAGCAGCATGTTCCGGATCGTCAGGGGTGTCTGTGCGATTGCCCCGTTTGCCGACACCGAAACAACCCGCGCCGATGGAAGGGGCGAGCGGGATACGCGCGCGGATGTGCGGCGGATGTGCGGCTAAGTTCGCTGCCACACAGACGGCGGCTGCATTTGTCGTCACATTGGTTCCGTTCGACTCAGGTCGTACACCTGACAATCGTCGGAACCTTACGCCGGACCTACCGGCGACCTTCCAGTGCCCGCGCCGGATTGCGTCCCGTCCTTACTGGAGAAACCCATGTCTACCGTGCCGCTTGCCTCAACTGGCAATCGACTGCTCAATTTGCTGCCGCCGAGGGAACGCGACCGCATACTGAAGGACGCCACGGTGGTTGAGTTGCCTTTCGGTGAAACCCTGTGGGAACAGGGTGATCGAATGCGCCATGTCTACTTTCCGACAAAGGGCTTCATTTCACTACTGACGAGCGTCGATGACCACATGCTGGAGGTCGGCATGGTTGGCGACGAAGGCATGTGCGGACATTCAATGGTACTGGGGAGCGATGCGGCACCGCTGCGTGCGCTGGTGCAGGGCGCCGGCGAAAGCCTTCGGTTCAAGGCGTCGACCTTCAAGCAGCATTTGGACAGCGTCGCGCTGCGCAAGATCATGTTGGGCTACGTCCACGTACTGCTTTGCCAGCTCGCGCAAAACGCTGCCTGCATGCGCTTTCACGTGGTGGAGGCGCGGCTTGCACGCTGGCTGCTGATGACCCAGGACCGCGCGCATGCAGATACGTTCGATGTCACCCAGGATTTCCTGGCCTACATGCTCGGCGTGCGACGCGTTGGCGTTAACGCTGCGGCGCGCATCCTGCAGTCACGAGAGCTGATCCGCTATTCGCGCGGGCACATGGACCTTCTTGATCGCAAAGGCCTCGAAGCGGCGGCCTGCGTGTGCTACCGGCGCGACTTGCAAACCTATCGACACGTGCTCGGCGCAGGCAGAAAGGCGCGTCGCTGATATCGAAAAAATCTGCACGCATGCGACAGCGCGACCGCTTTTGGATGCTGATCAGAGTATCTATGAGGACCCGTGGTTGCCGTTCCACATCTGCTTGACCTTCGCCAGAATTCCATGATTGCTCGGCGACATCGCGGGCGGCGGTGATGGATTCTCGACCTCGATGCTGAGTTATCTCAACGGCCGGAATTCTAGCGGTCGACGCGCGCCCAGAGTAAAGATGAAGCCGAGCGGGTTAAGGCGCATGAGCTATTCCGTGAGCAAGGAATGTTGGCTGATGGGGTGAAGTGATGCGGCCGGTAGAACGCGAAGTGGCTGCTTCCGAGCCGGAGTTGCCAAAGCGCAACCCTTGGTCAGCTTGCGCCAGCAACAAACCCGGTCGATGCCATATTCCGCCCAGCGTGAATGAAAGGCTCGATGACTGTAGATGCCAGCGAGGGCCACCGTGCGATGAACGATGACGAACTGGATCTGCTCGCCATCGCGAGGTAGCCCAGTAGAGCTGTTCATCCAATCTTCGAACATGTTGCCCCCTGCGATTCGCAATTCCGATGCTGCCCACCACGCGTTCGAGCGTCAGTTGGCGCACAAGCACAGTGGTCCGACGCTTGGGGATCGTCTGTGCGATCGCACACATAGATGGGGCAAATATCGGGCGGCTGCCGAATTCGCTCCTGGTTCTCCGCTATGTTCGCTGGCGAACAGACAGCTATTTCATTTTTGGTCAGAATCGAGAGGCTAGATTCAGGCTGTGCGCTCGGCAACTCGCGGGAGTTCCGCGCCGGACCGATGGCAGCAAGGCATCACATGACCGCGAAATCCGTTCCAAAATGCAACCACCTGCTTGGGGCGATTCCGGCTATCGAGTGGTCGCGCTTTGCGCCGCAGCTCACGCCGGTGACCTTGGGCCTCGGCGATGTCATTTACGAATCGGGCAAGGAACAACCCTGGGTCTACTTTCCGACCGATTCGATTGTTTCCCTGTTATACGTGATGAAGGATGGCGCATCGGCCGAGATTGCGATCGTCGGCAATGAAGGCCTGGTCGGCATTTCCGTGTTCATGGGCGGCGGAAAAACACCAAGTCGCGCCGTGGTGCAGAGCGCCGGAAATGCCTATCGCATGCGAGCGGAGTTCATCCGCGACGAGTTTGTCCTCGCCGGACCGGTGCAAC
>JAYUYW010000245.1:0-4507 GCA_043752325.1 Rhodanobacteraceae bacterium
GTCAGCCTTGGCCATCGAGGAATGGGCTCCGTGTCGACATGGATGTGCGCAAGTTGATGGTTTCCGGTCCTGCTCGTGCCAGCCGGATGTGGAGCAAAGTGGAAAACGATCCCGCCCAGAGCGAAATTGCGCGCGATATCTGGGCCCAACTCCTGTCGCGGCCGCCCCCTCCGCGCGAGGCCGCCGTGGCATTGCGTGAACCCAGTTGAAGCGAGCCGTCGCTGCGGTCGCAAAACTCCGCGCACGCGGCGTACCAGTGTTGTTCGTGCGTGCGCCGAGTGCAGGCATGTGGCGCGAAGTCGAGCGCAAGGGCTTTCCACGCGAAGACATCTGGGACGAGCTGCTGCGCCGAAGCGGGGCTCCGGGAATCCATTTCGAGGATCATGCGGAGTTGCAGAATTTGACGTTGCCGGAGTGGTTGCATCTTTCCGGCGCGGATGCCGACCGTTACACCGAGGCAGTGCTCGCTATCATCCAGCGACAGGACCTGTGGAAACAGCCCTGAATCCTGCTTCGATCGGGTAGTCGGTGGCGCGTTGCACGACCAGCCGGATGGGGGTCCAGGTCGTCACGCGATCCGGGCCCGTCCATTTCGTGCGGCAACGGCCGCAACAACCGGGACACCGACAATCCATGCCGAAGTTTGAGTCACGAGGTGGACAAATGACGCCCATACGATATCCGCCAATCATGTGCATAGGCATGCTCGCCAGTGGCACCGCCACGTCGTCAAATTGCCATGACCTTCCGCACCGAATGGCGAGCCCAGCGGAACCGATGTCGGCCCCGCGGAAGTTTCGATTGGTGGGATTCTTCCTCGCTTTCGCGATTTCTGCGTTGCCGACTTTCGCGCATGCGCAGGTGGCAACGATCGATAGTGCGAAGATTCGCGACTTCGTGACGACGTCGATGGACGCTGACGCGGTTCCCGGATTGGCGGTGGTCGTCGTCACGCGCGATGGAGCGGCATACGCCGAGGGGTTCGGCAATACCGGGAATGGCGGCGAGGCGATCACGCCCGAGACACCGTTTGTGCTCGGATCCATGAGCAAGAGTGTGACTGCCCTCGCGGTCATGCAGTTGGTCGAGGCGGGGCAAATCGATCTCGACGCGCCGGTGCGGATTTATCTACCGGAGTTTGCCATGGCTTCCGCCGATGCGGCGCGCATCACGGTTCGCCAGCTGCTGGCGCATACGAGCGGCATTCCGGGGAAGGCGGCACGGGCAGACGGCGACGAGCCGACACTCTCCGATCATGTCGCGGCATTGCGCCATGTCGAGCTCGAGCGCATGCCCGGATCAGCTCACGAGTACGCAAGCCCCAACTATCAGTTGCTTGGCCGCATCGTGGAGGTCGTGTCGGGAGAATCGTTCGGGGCGTATGTGGCACGTCACATCTTCACGCCGCTGGGCATGCGGAGCTCTTATGTTGACCGCGACTTGGCCATCTCGGCTGGGCTGGCGGATGGTAACCAGATGATGTTTGGTGTGGCGATCGCGCGGCAGCTAGCGGCTGAACCGGGTCGCCTGCCCACCGCGGCGCTGATGTCGAGCGCAAACGATCTCGGGCGATTCATGCGGGCGCAGCTTCGCGGCGGAGAACTGGACGGCGCGCGGGTGGCTTCTGTAGCGAGCGTAGGCGCGATCCACCACCCGCTCGTGCAGGGCGAAGCCTTTGGTTACGCGATGGGCTGGCGCGTGAGCGACATCGCAGGCACACGTGCCGTGCATCACGGCGGCATGCTGCCGAACTACCGTGGCAAGATGGTGATGCTGCCCGAGCCTGGCATCGGAATCGTCGTGCTGACCAATGTTTCCTCGGTGATTGGATCGCCGACCAGCCACCGAATCGCCGACGGCGTCGCCGCTATAGTTTCTGGCCAGGATCCCGAACCCGCCCCGCGATTGTCGCTCCGATGGATGCTGTTGGGAGTAGCAATCGGCATGGTGCTGATTACCGCACTTCAGGTGCGTGGCCTCGTTCGCGCCATCCGCGCGCCTGGGAGCCTGGGCGTGGCGGCGCGGGAGGTTGGATTCGCGGTCGCGCTCGTGGTCGGGCTGCCTCTTTTGGTCGGTTTCGGCTGGACAGAGATGTGGCGTCAGGCGCCTGACTTGACGTTGTGGATGGCCATGGCTGCTGCCCTGGGAGTTGCGACAGGCATGCTCCGCTTACGTGGAAGCGGCCCTGGCGGCGCAGATGCCGCGGAAAATTGACGGATCGAGTGCGCAACCATGCATGGCAGGTTGATGTGTTCGACCCATTCAAGACGACGGATCTGAATAGCTGTCTATTCGCTCGTCTTGGTCAAGGCCGCATCGCAAGCTTGGATACGTACGAGAATTTCCTTGTCGACGATGCCTCTCGTTTTGGGCTTCTGGCGGGATATGTCGAGCACTGATTGGTAATTCTGTTTCGCCGATGCAAAACGGCCTGCGCCAAACTCGGCATCCGCAAGGTTCTTGAGGATTGCTGCCGTCAATCCATGGGTTGGCGGCAACGCTTTGCGTGCGATTGAAAGGCCCCGTGTCAGCGGCTCGATCGCTTCTTCGTATCGCAACTGATCGTTGATGTCGCGACCGAGATTGTTGAGTGAAACCGCAACAAACCAATGATCGGTGCCGTAGACATCCAGCGCGATTCGCACAGCTTCACGATCCGCACGTTCCGCAAGATCGAAGCGCTTGCGCTTGGACTCCGCAAAGCTGAGGGCGTTGTAGGCTTCCAGAAGTTTGGAAGCCCGCGGTGGTTGAGCTGATCGGAGTTTGGTAATCACATCGTCGATCACCGCAATCCCATCCTCGAACTTGCCCTGAGAACCGAGTACTCGACTGATGAACATCTGCGTATCGAGGGTGCGTTCGTCAAGCGGTCCGAAAAGTTCGGTCTGAATCGCTTTACCGCGCGTCCAATCCGCCAGCGCAGGCGCGTACTGCTTGTCAAGGAACAAATGCAGCGCACCCAAGCTGAGCACCTGCGCTTGCACAGCCAGTGCTTTTTTACTGGAGGGAAACTCCGGGACCAACCTGCGCGCCGCTTCCACAGCTGCCGATGATTCCGCATTCCTGGTGGCGCTTTTCAATACAGCCGCCTGAAGGACGAGAGTCTGCGCAATTGCAACGGGGTCTCCCAGTTTTTCGCGAATTTCCAACGCTTGTTTCAAATGACCCAAGGCCTGGTCGATCGCACCAATACCGAGATAAGCCGTACCGATGGTTTCCAGCAATTGCGATCGCGACGCAGGAGCGTCGTTCAGTTCATTAGTGATTCGTTCCGACCCGCGATCAAGTAATTGGCGCGCGGTAACCGGTGCCCCATCATTGGAACCAGGATCAGCGGATCGAAAGTTATCGACCATGAACTGCAGCACGCGATCGGACTTTGTGGCTTCCATGCGGGCCAGATCGCGCTGGTGCAGTGCAATGACCATACCCGTGGCGAGCGCGGAAACGGCCAACAATACGCTGGCAGTTACGAGGGCATGCCTGCGCAGGAAACGGCCGACGCGATATCGCAACCCGCCGCGTCGCGCAACAACAGGTTGACGTTCGAGATGGCGATGGATGTCCGCGGAGAAATCGGCGACGCTGGCGTAGCGCTGTTCGGGGTCTTTTCTCAGCGCCTTGAGAATGATCGCATCGAGGTCGCCGCGTAACTGTCGGCGCATTTGCTGTGGCGAAACCCCCGTGTTTTCACGCAGTGACGGGTCATCAACCTCGGCATCGTCGCCGACAAGAACAAGGCTGGGACGCGTCGGCTCCTGATTGAGGATCGCGCGCTCGTACGCTGCGGGCGTCGAATTCCTGACGTTGTAGGGCCGCCGTCCGGTCAACAGTTCGTACAGCAGCAGGCCGAGTGCGTAGACATCGACGGATGTCGTGATCACGTCGCCGCGCACTTGCTCTGGTGCCGCGTATTCGGGCGTGAATACGCGCTGGATGCTGGCGTGGATGGCCCCGTGGTCAACAAGTTTAGCGATGCCGAAATCGAGCAGTTTGATTTCGCCTGACCCGGTTACAAGCAGGTTGGAAGGTTTCAGGTCGCGATGGACGACCAGATGCGCGTGGGCATGGCTGACCGCGTCGCACACGGTCATGAATAGCTTCAGTCGCTGCTCGATATCGAGTTTTTGTTGGTCGCAGTAACTGCGCAGATCGATGCCGTCAACATATTCCAGCGCCAGCCATGGGCGCTCGTCGTCGGTGATGCCGCCGTCGATGAGATGGGCAATGTTCGGGTGATTCAAATGAGCGAGAATCTGGCGCTCGGCACGGAAGCGCCGGATCATTTCGGCGGCATCCCAATCAGCTCGTATCAGCTTGATCGCAACGACCTGCTCGAATCCACCTTCGACGCGCTCCGCCCGCCACACCGTCCCCATCCCACCGCGACCAATTTCATTAATGAGCCGAAACGCACCAACGCGTCGGCCATCCAGTCGCTGGTGCTCCACCTGCGCTTCGCGATCAGCCAGATCGTTCAACACGTGGGGCGCCTGCGCGCCGATGT
>JAYUYW010000246.1:0-4496 GCA_043752325.1 Rhodanobacteraceae bacterium
GATAAACGAAAAACGGAGGGGCTTTCGCCCCTCCGTTCGATACTCTACCAACCGCTAAGCGATTAGGAACAGGCGAACTGCGCCGTTCCGTTCCTGCAGTCGCGGCTACGGCGATGATTGAAGACACCGCTGTAGTTGGACAGCGTCGAGACTCCGTTGATGACAGTCGCGTTGTTGTTGACAAGATTGGTCGCGTAGAAGCCGGTGACCGGCAAACCACGGAACACGTTGCCATTGCTGGCCGCCAGCATGACGTGCGGCTCGGCAAGCGGGTTCAGGTCAAGACGCAACCAACCTGCGGCACCGACCACTGGGCGTACGTTGGTGACCAATCGTGAACCGAGTACACCAGACTGCGTCGGGGCAAGATTGACATCAAGGAAGCTGATGACGTTTGTTTCACGACACAGCGACGACGGCGGAGCACCGGGAGGCGGCGGCGAGAAGCCCGGCAACTGGCCGGTGGTTGTCCGCTCTTCCTGGTCATAGATCGCCAAGCCGACTGCAACACAGGAGAACTGCGGAACAGCACTGGCAGCACCGTTGTAGATGCGGGTGAACGGAGGAATAGCAGCAGTAGCGCCGCCACCGATGTACAACCGGTCAACATAGAACGCTTTGGTCGGGAACGTGACCACCCAGTCCGAACCGGCGCCCAACAAGGTCGAGGTCTGGTACTCGTTGTAGATGTTGTTGGCAGCGAAGATGGCAGTGACCGCATCAACCTGATCCGAACGTGGATCGGCACCCGGGTAGGTGGAGGTCGTGACGCCCGTACCGGTGAACACATTGGCCGTGGCCTGGTTCGTCAGGATCGGACCCGTGCCGTCATTTACGAACGCCAGGTTCGGGAAGATGCTACCGGTTGCGGTGAACAGGCTCTGGAACGTGAAGCGCTCAAGTGCGTCTGCGTTGTACGAATAGAACGTACCCTGCGCACCGTTTATAACCGCGGCGCTACCGAACAGGCCGCTGGTGGGCGTGTTGATGCCGGTCTCGTTACCCTGCAGCGAACGAACTGCACCGCAGTTGGCCGGAACACCCGACGAGCTGTGCTTCACAGCGTCGGCAAGCGTACCGCTGAGGTCGGCCATCGAGATGATTTCGAAGTGACCTTCACGGGTACGGTCGATCGTCGACGGGCCGCCGTCACTTGGCGTCAGGTAGGCGAACTCGCGGAATGTGACGAATGGAACGCCGCCCGTCGTATTCGTGCCATCTTCCGAGAACAGCGGCGCGGTGCAGCTGCGGTCGCGGGTCAGGATGCCGGCGGCGTCGCTAGGCCGGTTGTCATCGCGCAGGGCGAAGACGGTAGCGGTCCAGACGTCGTATGGCGAGAGGAACAGGTTGAAGTCGAGGACTTCGCGGCTGTTATAGCCTTCCAGGAAGCGCACCTTGACGGCCTTCGCAACATTGGTCGTGTTGACAACCGACAGCAGGGTCTGCTGGCCATTGTTAACGGTGTAGTACGGGTAGAGCAAGACCTGACCGATACCATCTGGATTCAGATGTACGGCGTTGGCCAAGCCAGCGAAACCGGCGACGCCGGCGATGCCGGCGACGACTGCGGTCGTCAGACTGTTCTTCTTCATCACGAAACTCCTAATTGATTTAACCACAGGGCGTCGATTGCTTTTCGCCCCCCGTTGAGCCATCCGCTATGCGGATTGGCAGCATCACACCACTGAAGCAGGGGAGCATCAGCGGAACCATGTTAAGACAAAGGAAAACGGTGTGCAAGCCCGCACGGCAAATTTGTCTACTGACCCAAATGCCGGCCCTCAAACTGTCCTTCTCCCTTATTTGTCGGGCAGAAAGTACCACTTTCCGCTCAACTTGACCCACTTCTCCCGCAGCGGCGCGAAGGTTTCAATCGGCTTGCCACCACTGTTGGGCAGGCTGACCTCGTACTCCAGCGAAATGAAGACAGTGCAAACATCTTCCTTGCATTCAGTCTCGCCTGCTGTCGCGCGCTTCCAGCGCAAGGCGACACTCGTCTTCTCGGCGATATACTGCTCAAGCGATTTCGTCTTGCGATAGCCCGGCGTCAAGTACTCGTATGCCTTCTCCGCTTTCTTCTCGATCAGGTACGCCCAGCGCTGTTCCGCGCGCGCCTTGAGAGATTTGACGCTGGCGTCGCCCGATTCCGAGCCAGGCTGACAGCCCGCGACCATCGCGGCAGCGGCGAGTGCGAACGCAAGGGTCGCGAACTTCTGCTTGTTCATTGCTGGGGATCTCCTTGAGTGTTGTCATGGCTGCGCAGCGGCATCACTTCGGCGGGTTGGCGACGCTCGGGTTCGACCGGGCGAGGCGGGATTGCGACAGCCGGGGACGTTGGCCTGAAACGAGCATCAAGTGGCTGTAGCGACTGGAAGCGGCGCTGGTATTCCTCGGTCATCTCGCGAGCTTCTTCAGTATTGGTAATAACGCGCGGGGTGATCAGCACGATGAGCTCGGTGCGGCTGGTCTGCTTGGACGTGGAACCGAACAGTTTTCCCAGAATTGGAATCTTGCCAAGCAGCGGGACGGATGAGTCGGAATAGGTGTTGTTCTCCTGGATCAGACCAGCAAGCAGAAAGGTTTCACCACTTTGGACAGCGACCTGGGTCTGAAGCTGGCGTTGATTGATCGGCGGATTTTGACTTCCCTGCGCAGGCGTTCCGGGGTTGCTGACTTCCTGCTGGATGTCAAGATAGACCAGGCCGCCGGGATTGACGCGCGGCGTCACCGACAGGATGACGCCAGTGTTGAGGTACTGCACCGAGCCGGAGTTTCCGAAGTTGTTGTTTCCAGTAGCGCCGCCCGTGCCAGACCCGTTGTTGGAGACCGGAAAGCCGGCGTTGAAGAACGTCTGCACAACCGGGATCTGGGTGCCAACATTGATCTGCGCTTCCTGATTGTTGGCAACCACAAGCGACGGTGCAGCGAGCGCTTTGGCATTCCCGGAGGTCTCCAGCGCGCTCAGCGCCACTTCGAATTTGCTGTTGATATAGGAGGAAAAAATCGTACCAGCCAGGCCAGGACCAGCGGCTCCCAGCAGGCTTTGCTGGCGATCAAACGGCCGGATGTAGGGATCGCCATTCTGGAACCCGGCGGGACCCGATCCTTTCAAGCCAGCAAACCACCACTGCACGCCATACCTCAATTCACCGGTGAGGCTGACTTCAAGAATTCGCGCCTCGATCTGAACCTGCAACGGCGAAATATCAAGCTTGCGGATGGCCGACTGGATTGCGTTCCATTCCGCTGGCGATGACATGACCATCAACTGATTGTTTTCCTCGATCGCGGAAATGCGGATGGTCGGCGCGTTGTCGCCACCCGGCGTTGTAGCTGCAGCCGGTGTGGATGGCGCGGAAGCGGGCGGCCTCGGTTCGTTGACGGCGCCGCGCGACCCCGACAACGAGCCGCCTGAACCGCCCAGCCCACCGATGGTTACCGCGCGCTGGCCCGGGCCAACACTTCCGGACGTGCTACTGCGGCTTCCCGAGCTTGGGCTGGAACCGAGGAAAATCTCATTGAGGTAGCCAGCGAGGTCAGGTGCCTTGATGTTCTTGACGTTGTAAACATACAACTGGTTAGCGTTTTCGGTGGCGCCGGTATCAAGCCGGTTCAACCAGTCCTCGGCCTGGACCAGGTAATCGGGATTGGGCGTGATGACGATCAGCGAGTTGCCCTGCTCCAGCGGAATGAAGCGGAACATGCCGGCCAGGGGCGAGTCGCCTTCCGGACCAAACAGCGCGGTCAACTGCGGCAGCAGGGTTGCGACTTCCTGGTGTTGAAGCGCGAAAACACCGATCGACATACCCTTCAGCCAGTCGACGTCGAACGTTTCGATGGTGCGACGATAGTTGTCGAGTTCGGACGGGGTGCCGGCCAGTACAATCATGCTGCGCGACGTGTCGGCATTGATAACGGCCTCGGGCTTGGCATATGGCTTGAGCAGGTTGGCCATTTGCGTCGGCGACACGTAGCGCAAGGGAAACACGCGGACTTCGTAACCGCGACCATCGGCCCCGTTTCCAATACGCGGCGTCAGTTTGCCGGGCAATGCATCCTTTAATTGCAGCACAGTGTAGCGACCGTTCTCATAGACCAGAGTATTGCCTGTCCATGAAAGCAAGGTCTCCAGCACTGACATGGCTTGGTCGGAGCGAATCGGGCGCGACGTTGAAAACGTCACATTGCCGCCGACGTTCGGCGCAATGATGTAGTTCTCCTGCAGCATCTCGCCAAGTATTGCTTTTACCACAGCCTGGATCGGCTGGTTCTCGAAATTGAATGACACATCACCACTGCCGCCACCGCCCGGCCGCGGCGAACTGGCAGCGCGTTCATTGATGAACTTTCCGGTGCCTGTCTTGATTTCGGGCCTGGGTTTCTCGACGGCTACATCGTCAGCCGACGCGTTCATTCGCACGGCGTCTTCGTCTGGCGGTGGCAAGGGCGCGGTCGGCAACGCGGCATTGTTGGCCGTCAGCGGACCCCCTGGCGTC
>JAYUYW010000247.1:0-10957 GCA_043752325.1 Rhodanobacteraceae bacterium
CTTCGCTCATAAGCGCGGCCGCCTTGACTAACAAGGGCTGGACCTTGGCAAGCGTCTCCAGGCGCGCTTGCAGCGCCAACAATTCAGGGTCGGAATGCGGCAAGTCATCAAGCGCGGCGACATAGCGCTGCGCCGCCGTTTCATCGTTGCGCTCCATGGCCGCAATCGCCCAATCGCGCAGTGCGCCGCCGATGCGGGCCAGTCCCGCGCGCGCCTCGCCATTGTTCGGGTCCTTTTCCAACACGGCCCGATAGAGCGCAACGGCATTCTTTTCCTTGGGCTCGAGCACCTTGCCCTGCTCCTCGGCGACGCGCGCTCGCTTGAGTTGTGCGGCAATCTGGCGCGTCACCGGCGTCGGCGGACCCATTGACATGCCTTGCGTCAGCGTCGTGCCCTTGTAGCCCGGAATCCGCGAACTGTCGTCATCGACTCCCCGGCGATTGGGCAGCGCAGCGATCCATGGTGGCGGTTGCGCGGGTTCGCTTGCTGCTGCCGACTGTTGTTCCTGTGGCTCGACATGCAAAATGTCCGGGAAATAGCGGTACGCCAACGCGATCGACAGCACCGCGATGCCGGCGATTCCGCCCCACGTTTGTTGTTTGCTGACGACTTCTGTACCCGGCATGGGTCGATCATAAAGCAGCACCGCCATTGCCACGAATAGGAAGCATCCATTTGACAACCTGGATCGACGACGCCGCTGCGCTGCAAGACCTGCTGCCCAAGCTGGGAACTACGCTTTGCATGGACACCGAGTTCATGCGCACCGATTCGTTCCTGCCGAAGCTGGCACTGATCCAGATCGAACTGGATGGCGATGGCGCACTGGTCGATCCGACCGCTCCGCTCGACACGGTGAGCCTGGGCAATCTGTTGTCCGATCCTGATCGACTGTGCGTGATGCACAGCGCCAGCGAAGATCTCGAAGCCTTGCGACCAATTGCGCCGAACGGCATTGCTCGGCTCTTCGACACCCAGATTGCCGCAGCCTTTGCCGGACTCGGGCCGGGATTTAGCTACCAGAAGCTGGTCGCCGAAGTCACCGGAATCACTCTGCTGAAGGCGGAAACACGGTCGGACTGGCTGCGGCGACCGTTGACCGCCGAGCAGATCGAATACGCGGCGAAGGACGTAGTCTACTTGCCGACGATCCATCAGCACTTGATCGCACTGCTGGAACAGCGCGGTTACATCGCCTTGCACGCCGAGGATTGCGCACGCTTGGCCGACAAAGCACGCCGCGACGAGATCGACCAGCAACCGCAGAAGGCACTGCGTGCAGCGTCGGACTGGGACGTCGACCAGCAAGCGCTGCTGCGTCGCCTGCTGCTCTGGCGCGAAGACCGCGCACGCACGCTCAACAAACCCAAGCCATGGATACTCGACGACGCCCGCGCGCTGGATTTCATCGCCCATCGGCCGCGCGACGACAACGATCTGTACGAGCGTGGTAAAGGCCTGCGCGCGTTTCGTGGCCCACAACGAACCGAAGTGCTGGAACTGTTGCGCGAACCGATCCGCGACGACGAGCGCGAGTTCGAGCCGATTCCGCCAGCGCCGAGCGCGCAGGAACGCAAGGCGATCAGCACACTGAAGGAAATCGTGGTGGCGAAGGCGACGGAGCTCGACATTCCGGAAGGATTGCTCTGCTCGCGTCGACACCTGGAATCGCTGTGGGCCTCGCGCACATGGCCGCGCGCGCTGGAAGGCTGGCGCCAAGGCGTGCTTCACGATGCGCTGATGGCACGGCTGCCCGACTGAACGCCGTCGTCGGCTTGGCGCTGCGCCGACTTCCCGTTATCCTCCAAGGCGTCGCCTGACACAGATGTCGCGGAACGGGCGCATTGTTTCAAGTGGGGCGGTAGCTCAGCTGGGAGAGCGCCGCGTTCGCAATGCGGAGGTCGTGAGTTCGATCCTCATCCGCTCCACCATTAAATAGAAAAAGCCGGACTGTGAAGTCCGGCTTTTTTGCGTCTCAGTGTCTTTAGCTGATGTTCCAGCTGTGCTTGGATGCAAGTCGTGGGCTAGCGAATTCGCTGTCGCGAATCGTCTTACCAATTCACAACTGGGTCCATACCAAACCGCACACGGCCAATGCGAGGATCGACTCGGCGACAACCCAGCCACCAACGGTGAGTCCGCGAAGGATGAGCAGCCGATAGGTGACTGGGCGCTCGACGTTCCAAGTGGAGTGAGAGTACTGCTGGATGTCGGCGTGGCTCATGGCGGGTTTCGCGGGCATCGGTCGGTGTGCCAATGGCGGAACACACTTTGCAATGGGCAGCTTGCAGTGAAGCTGAATATGGCAGCGGATTCACCAAATCGTGGTTCCGCTGTAAACGCGCGTTCATTTTCGCCCCGCTGTTGCTGCCGTTTCGCTTGGAGCTATTACGACGCGTCGCGTAGCCACCGCGGATCGTGACGAGTCTTGGCGACGCGCACCCGAAGAGTTATTGTCCAAGCGTCGATCGAGTCAGAGTTGTTCAAATCGCAGGCACAAAAAAAAGCGGCGCGTCAGACGCGCCGCCCTGGATTTACTGACTACAAATTAAGCCAAGACAATCAGCCGTTGACGGCTTTCTTCAATGCAAGCGCAGCCTTGAAGGCCGGGACCGTTGACGCAGCAATCTGGATTGTCTCGCCCGTTGAAGGATTGCGGCCACTGCGGGCCGCGCGCTTGTTGGCCTTGAAGGTACCGAAGCCGGCGATGGCGACTTCTTCACCCTGTGCCAGTGCCTGCTCAATAGTAAAAGTCATTTCGTTTACGATGTCACCGACCGTTTTCTTGTTCATGTCGTGCTTGTCGGCGATGGCGTCGATCAATTGTGCCTTATTCATTGCGTGACTCCTTATTGGTGTTGATGGGCGATTGCGACGGTTCGACCGCCTTTGTTGGAAGGCCCACTGTGCCAGATACGCCCGTGTTTTGGGCAACTCTGGCGGGTGGCTGGTCATCATTGGGACGGATGACGTCCAGTACAAGTTTCCAGCGCTCCGAAGATCATGGCGCCAGATCGAAACAATATCTGCATGTTAGATGCTTTTTCCCGGACGTTGGACGAATTTATCGCCAACTACGCAGACAACTCTTACTCCAAAGCGACGCATGTTGTTTTCGATGAAACTAATTTCAATGAGAAATCGCGCACGAGCCCTACCAGCTCGACTTGATCTGCTGACGCTCCTGGTCACGGTCCCAGCCACGAAGTTCGTCACGCAAATGTGCGATTCGCTGCCGACCAAGGATTTGGCGTTGCTCATCCAGTACGACGCCATCGAGCAATTCCGCAATGCGCTGCGCGGTTGGCAGCAAGGTGTCCCACGCGTCCAGCGCCGACATCGGACCGGGCAAGGTCATGAACAAGGTGATGCCCGGAGTAGTCAATTGGGCGATATGCTTCATGTCGAAATTGCCGGGTTTGGTCATCGTCGCCATGCTGAAGATCGGGCCCTTCTCGAACTTGCCCGGTGCCATCCGGTGAAAGATGTTCATGTCGCCGAATTGCAGCCCGGCCTTTTCTGCAGCGACGACCAGATCGCTGCCGTTGAAAGTTTCGCCTGCACGCGCCGAGACATACAGCGTGACAATGCGGTCGATTGGGCCGACCGGTCGCACACCGAGCGAGCTGCGCGTCGAGGTTCGCGCCGAAGGTGTCGGCGTCGGATGATGCCGGCTTGACCTTGATGCAACCGTTGGCGAACTCGCGCTTGGCGGTCGATCCTCAATATGCATTTCCGGCAGATCGTCGCCCTGCGCGGAGCCGAATCGTTCAACTGGTAGCTCGTAATCGTCATCGATGTCGAATTCCGACTGAGCGGGCTTGGCACCAGGATCGCCCATGCTGGGTTCAAAGCGGCCATTTGGTAGCTCCTCGTCGAGCCGCAGCATGGTGCGGCGGCCAGTAGTAGCCGTCTTCTTTTTCCTGGGGCTGCCGAGAAAAAAGATCAGCGCCATCACGATCATCCCGATCACGCCGATGATGACGCGCAATTCGAATGTGGTCAGCACGGGTTGTGGGTCCACCATCGTCTCCTCAGGTTGCGCCGACGAGTTTAGCTGCTTCAGCGAGATCAACCTGCACCAGCCGAGACACGCCGGGCTCGCGCATGGTAACGCCGCAAAGTTGGGTTGCGGCTTCCATGGTCGCCTTGTTGTGGCTGACAAAGACGAACTGCACGCGGTCGCTCATCTCGGTGACCAGGCTGGTGAACCGGCCCACATTGGCCTCGTCCAGCGGCGCGTCCACTTCATCGAGCAGGCAGAACGGTGCCGGATTGAGTCGGAATATGGCGAACACCAGGGCCACTGCAGTCAGCGCTTTTTCGCCACCAGACAGCAACGTGATCGAGCTGACCCTCTTTCCGGGTGGACGCGCCATGATGGTGACGCCAGTGGATAACAGGTCGTCGCCCGTAAGCTCCAGATAGGCGTGGCCGCCGCCGAACAGGCGTGGAAACAATTCCTGCACGCCGGCGTTGACCTGATCGTATGTTTCACGGAAGCGCTGGCGCGTTTCCTTGTCGATCTTGCGGATAACGGCTTCCAGCGTCTCCAGCGCTGTCGTGAGGTCATTCAACTGCGCATCGAGATAATCCTTGCGCTGCGATTGCTCCTCGTGCTCGGCAATCGCGGCGAGGTTTACCGGCTCCAGGCGCTCGATACGGCGGTGGAGGTCTTGCAGCGCGCTATGCCATTGTTCGGCGTCGGCGTCGGTCGCCAGCGCGTCGA
This sequence comes from Rhodanobacteraceae bacterium, assembly GCA_043752325.1. GTDB lineage: Bacteria > Pseudomonadota > Gammaproteobacteria > Xanthomonadales > Rhodanobacteraceae > Dokdonella. The sequence continues at coordinate 4,730 of JAYUYW010000247.1, forward strand.
GCACGCCTTGCAGGTCGAAGCCGGCTTCAGTGATCGCATTGATCAGCGCATCGGCACGAATGCGATTTTCCTGCTCGGCCATGCGCAGTTCGACCAGCCGTTCGCGGCGTTCGCCCAAGCCAAGCTCGAAGCGCTGTCGGTCGTGTTCCAACTTGCGCAGTTCTGCATCGCAGTCTTCCAGCAATTTGCGCGCTTCGACCAGCTGCTTGTCGACCAGCAGGCGCTGGTTTAGGCAGGTCTGGCGCTCCTGTTCCAGCCCGCCCAGCGGATCGTTCGAGGTTGTCAGTTGCGCGGTCAACTCATCGCGTCGCGCCGCCAGTTGCGACATTTGAGAACCCATCCGCAGCACGGCTTGTTCCAGCGACGCCAGCGAAGAACGCTTGGCTTGGATCGACAAGGCCAACTGGTGTGCCTGGTCGCGGCTTTCGCGCGTCGTCATCCGCGCCTCTTCGCGAAACTCAAGCAACTGGCGACGATTGCCTTCCAGCGCGTGGCGACGCTGTTCGAGGTCGCCCATGTTGAGCACAACGGTATCTAGTCGCGAGCGCGCCTCGCGGGCGCTGCTGCGATCGGCGTCGAGCTTCTCAGTAAGTTCATCCAGTTCCCTGTCGACGCGCAGCAAGCGTTCGCGACTACCTTCGAGGCGACCGCGCTGGCTTTGCAGTTGGCCTGCAAGTTCCGCTGCACGGCGGTGAACCATGTACAGATCGCGCTGTGCCTCGTCGCGCAGGCGTTCGGCTTCGATGCGTTGTTGCTTGCCCGCTTCCACGCCAGCGGCCAGCGTCTCAATTCCACTTTCAAGCTCTTTGACGCGCTTGCGGCTGGCAAGAATCTCGCGCTCGCGTGCGATCACGCCGGCTTGCGTGCCCTTGCCGCGCAGCACGCGTGCGTAGCCGCCCGACAGCCAGACGCCATCGCGTGTAATGACGGACTCATCGCTTGCCAGTCGGCCTAATCGCGTATTTGCGGCGTCGATATCTTCGGCGACAAATACGTTCGATAGTAGTTGACGGATCGCATGCGGTCCGCGCACCTGGACCGCAAGACTGTCGTCCGGGAACGTTGTATTTCCGTCGTCGGCTCGGACAAGACTGAGGTTTGCATCGGCAAGCGCGGCAATGTCACTGCCATGCGCTTGCGGCGCATCGACGACGACTGCTTCGAGCCAGCCATCGAGTACGGTTTCGACCGCGGTTTCCCAACCGGCGTCCACTTGCAACGCTTCGCCCAAGCGTGGCGAGCGGTCAAGGCCATGTCGGCGCAGCCAGTCCATGCCAGCGTTACCCTGCCCGCCCAAAGCATCCAGTTGCAAGGCTTCCAGCGACGCCAAACGTCCGCGCTGTTGTTCCAACTCGCTGCGACGCTGGCTGAGCTGCGTCTGCGATTGATTCTCGCGCTCAATCAGTTGTTCAAAGTCAGTGCGGCGTTGATCCAGATCGGAGCAGCCCTTTTCGACCTGCTCCTTCAATGTGACCTGCTCGCTTTCCAGCCGATCAAGCGCGGCGGCCAATTCATCAAGGTTAGCCTCAGCTTTTTCGTTCGCAAGAGTTTCGCGGCGACGATCGCCTTCCAGCGACTGCTTGTCGAGATAGTCGAGTCGCGTTCGTTCGACGTCGGCCGCGCGGCCGGCATCGGAACTGGTTTTCGTATGTGTTTCCCATTCGGCCTGCCAGTCGGCAAGGTTGGTCTCGGCTACGCGCAGAGCTTCGGTGTGCGCTTCGTCGTTGCCCTGCAAAGCCTGCAACTGTGGCAGCACCTCGTCGAGACTGACGCGCAGGCGTTCGACCTGTTCGTTGTCCGCGGCCAAGTGCTGGGCGATTTCGCCATGAGCCCGTTCGGTTTCAACGCGAGCCCTCTCAAGTTGCTCGGCCAGTTGCCGGTTGTGCTGGATCTGCTGCTCGACCCGAGCGATGTCCGCGCCGACGCGATAGACATCACCTTGCACCGCATTCAAATGGTCCGCAGCGGCTACGTGATGGGTGCGGCTGGTTTCGATTTGCGCTTCGCTTTCGCGCTGCCCGGCCAGACTTTCTTCGATCGCTGTTTCGGCTTTCGCGCGGTCGGCTGAACGGCCTTCCAGCTCGGCTTGCGCCTCGCGCAACGTCATCGCCTTGAGCTCGGCTTCCTTTTTGCGCTGGTCAGCCTTGAAGGCTTTCCAGCGTTCGGCGGCGCGCGCCTGGCGATTCAGATGATCAAGTTGTTTTTCGACTTCGTCGCGCACGTCACGGACGCGATCAAGATTTTCGCGGGTCGCCTTGATCCGGCTTTCGGTTTCCTTGCGACGCTCTTTGTACTTTGAAATGCCGGCTGCTTCTTCCAGATGCGAGCGCAACTGCTCGGGATCGGAATCGATGATCTGGCTGATCATGCCCTGCTCGATGATCGAGTAGCTGCGTGGACCAAGACCGGTGCCAAGGAATACGTCAGCGATATCGCGACGGCGGCAGCGTGCGCCGTTGAGGAAATACAACGACTGACCGTCGCGCGACACCAGGCGCTTGATCGAAATTTCGCCGAAGCCGGCATATTCGCCGAGCAGGCTGCCGTCGGAGTTGTCGAAGATCAGCTCGACCGTCGCCGAGCCGACCGGCTTGCGCGAACTGGACCCCGAGAAAATTACGTCGGTCAACGAATCACCACGCAGGCGACTCGCCGCGCTTTCGCCGAGCACCCATCGGATTGCATCGATGATGTTGGATTTGCCGCAACCGTTCGGACCGACGATCGCGGTCATGTTGCTCGGCAGTTGCAGCACGGTCGGGTCGACAAACGACTTGAAGCCCGACAGCTTGATCGTGGAAAGACGCATCAGCGGTGGCTCAGCCCTGCTTTTTTGCAGCAGTGGCGGGAGCGGGTGTCGGCACGGTCGGGTCAGCAGGTTTTGGGGCGACGTCTACTGGTGCGGTCATCGCCGGTGCCGGCGTGACCAATTCGACCTTTGCCTCGTCCCGCAATTTTTGCAGCCGATCAGTTGCCAGTTGGCCGGCCAAGGTCAGACGAATGCCTTCCTTCATGTCCTCAAACGAGCCGGGATTGAACGGCGTGGCAAGGTCGACGTGGATCAAGTGCCAGCCATACTGGGTCTGCACCGGCACTTTCATCGACTCACCCGGTGGCGTCTTCGCGACGGCTGCCGCCAGAGGCTCGGGTAACTGCGCGAGCTTGACTCCGGAGAACGTCTTCGCCTGTTCGGCGGTCTTGCCCATCGAATCGAACACCAATTGCCAGCTCTTGCCTGCGGCAAGTTCGCCCGCCGCTTGCAATGCTTCCGATTCCGTTTTGAAAATCAACTGGCTGATGTCGTATTCGTACTTGCCCAGCTTCGCGACCTGCTGGTCGTATTCGGCCTTCAGCAGGCTGTCGTCGATGGGCGTCTGGCTGCGCATCAACAACACCGTTCGGTTGGCGACCGCCTGCATGCGCGCAATCTCGACATCGGCCGCAAAATCGATGTCCGTCCAGTAGCCGGCGCGCTCGGCTTCCTGACCGAGCAGCACGTAGTCGTTGAGTTCCTTCAGCGCGGCGGTATAGTCGTCTGGCTTGCTGAGGTTGAGGTTGCGCGCGAGCGCCAGCTTGGTTAGCAGGATGGTCGGCACCTTGTTGCCGTTGACGGTTTCCAGCGTCGCCTGGTCGCCTGGCAGCGCTGCGGCATGGTCCGTAAGCGAGCCCTGCGATCCGCAGCCAGCAAGAAGTGCGATTGCGATTGCGATGGGAAGAATCTGGTAACGGTTCATGTTCATTGCTGGATTTCCTGCGGTGCGCGGGCGTCGATTGCAAGCGCGTGGATGTCGGTGGTCATCATGTCGCCGAGGGCCGCGTAAACGGCGCGATGCCGAGCCAAGGCAGCGAGCCCGTCGAATGCGGAACTGACGATATGTACGTGGAAGTGGCCGCGGCCATCTCGCGCACCCGCATGGCCGACATGCTTGTCGCTGTCGTCGCGAACCTCAAGCTCAGTCGGCGCCAACGCGACGGCGAGCGAATGGCGGATGCGCTCGATTCGGTCGTTCATGGCAACGTCTTGCGGAACGGTCGCACGCACACGTTGGCGTACACGCCAGCCGCGACGAATGGGTCGCTGTTGGCAAAAGCCTGCGCCGCGTCGAGGCTATCGAACTCGGCAACGATCAGGCTGCCGGTAAATCCGGCCGGGCCTGGATCAGCCGCATCGATGGCTGGGAACGGACCAGCCAGCAATAGGCGGCCAGCGTCGTGCAGGGCTTGCAGGCGCTGAAGGTGTGCAGGACGAGCGGATTGCCGCGCAGCGAGTGAATTCGCGACATCGTCAGCGACGATTGCGTACCACATACCCATCAGTGCGGCGCCATCAGTGCTGGTGACCTTGCGGGCCGTGCACGTGGCCGTGGGCGACTTCCTCCGGCGCGGCATCACGCACGTCGGCGATTTCGATATCGAAATCCAGCGTCTGCCCGGCCAACGGGTGGTTGAGATCGACATCGACGACGCTGGAACCAACCTTGATGACGCTGACCTGGCGATGCTGACCGCCTTTCTCGGTCAACACGGTCACACCGCCCACTCGAAGGCGATTGGCGTCGGGGAAATACTTCTTTGCGATGCGCTGGGTGCGGCCTTCCTCGCGCTCGCCATAGGCGTCCGCTGGCGGAATGCTGACAGTGAAACGGTCGCCACTGTCGTGGCCGATCAAGGCATTTTCCAATGCCAGGATGACGCCACCGTTGCCGACAAGAACGGTCATCGGCTCGCCGCGATCACGCGAGCTGTCGACGGCGTCGCCATTGACAGTCAGCGAGTAGTGGAACACCACCACCTTGTTTTTCTCGATCTGCATGCGGCTTCTTGGTTCCGGCAAAGCGCGCCAGTATACGGACCGACCCGGCCGGCTGACAGACGTGGCGAGCCCGTATAAGGGCGAAGTCAGGGCGAATCGGATGTCGGAGCACGCAGCCCGGACCAGATGCGTGACCACAGGCCACGCAGTCGGATGGATGATTGCCAAGGCCAGTCCAGAGACCTTGGTGGAATTTCGGTCCACTGTCCGGACGGATCGCGCCTGGCAACCACGAATCGATAGACGTAGTCCGGCTCGGAGCCCATGCGCAGGTCAGTCACGACCAGCTCGCCTTCCACTTCCTGCGACTTCATGAAGCCATGGTTGAACCATGCCAATCGCTGCGCTGAGGGAAAACTGGCAACCGCGCGTATTGCACTCTCATCGCTCTGCCGAGCGTCGAAACGCATTTGGCCACTATCGGCAATCAGCGAGCGCTCGCTTTCGAGATAGCCATCGGAAGTCATCACCACGACGCGCCAAAACAGGGTCGTGAATGGCATCGGTGTCGAGAAGCGCGGCGCGTCGGCCAGTCCGCGTTCGCGTAGCGATTTGTCGGCGATGCTATCGAGCATCGACTTGGCGACCAGCGACCAGCCAACATAGGTCGTTGAGAGGCCGAGGCCGATCACCAATGCCAGCTTTGCCGCGCGCTGCGCGCCGTAACGCCAGGCGATAATGCAGGCGGAGATCAAGGGCAAGGTAAACAGCGGGTCAATGATGAAAAGGCTGGAGATCATCACCGGTTGCATCGGCCACGGCCAGAACAACTGGGTGCCGTAAGCGGTGAATGTATCGATCACCGGATGCGTGATCAGGCAAGCCATTATCATCCAGAACCAGCGCCGTGGAGCTTCCCGCCACAGCGGCCACCAGCGTCGGCTGGCGGCTGAGATCAGCAGTCCAACGACGATCAACACGAACACCGAATGCGATGGACCACGGTGCCAGGTAATGTCGTCGACCGGATTCAGGCCCAGCAGCTTCTGGATGGGCACATCGATATCGGGAGCGCTGTTCAACGCCGCACCCAGCATGATGGCCAGGCGTCGACGATGCGGCGTCGCGATGGCGGCACCGATCGCGCCGCCGAGGAAAATATGGGTCAGCGAATCCATGTCGAGCGTTTTGTTGAAACGAGGATCAAGAACTGCATGACAACATCGAACAGCCCGCTTTGTGGCGTGCCCAATCCGGGCGCTTCTCTGCAAATCTCTCGCGACCAGGTTGGTCGTCGTAGGGATGCCGCATCACGTCGAGAAGTTCGGCGATACCTGATTCATCGCCCCGCTCAGCACGCTCGATGACTTGTTGGGCAAGGTAGTTGCGCAGCACGTAACGCGGGTTGGCGGCAAGCATCGCGGTTCGGCGTCGCGCGGCTGAAAATTCGTCTGCCTTGACGCGCGCCGCGTAGT